>CAJXWI010000072.1 GCA_913062735.1 uncultured Arcobacter sp. | reverse complement strand
CAAGCGATTACGAAATAATAGAATTTAAGTTCAATAAGAAGATTTGATTTAAACTCTTATTTGAATTAAATTCTTTCTTATATGAAACTAATTTATTAGTCTTAAAGCTATATTTTGCAAGAATGAATATGAGTATAAATAATTTTTAAGGATATAAAATGTCTACTACTGAATTATCTACAATTTCTTTACATGGTACAAAAAAAGGTATTATTAAAATTTCCGATATTGTTGAACCATACGGTGCAGGTTCAAATGATGTTGTAAGTATTGGAATTACTTTAAACGGTTCTGATGTTTCTTGGAAAGCACATATCCCTTATGAAAACATTGATGAAGTAATTGAGCATTTACAAAAAGCAAAAGCTGCAAAAAAATAGCTGTATGTTTATTTTTAAGCTCATAATTAATACTTTTTTATAGGTATTTGAATGAATATATATAAGATAGTGCTTGTTTTTTTATTTTTTACTTCTTTTTTATTTTCAAAAGAAGAATTAATAACAAGTGCTAAACTTGAATTCTTATTGGGGAAAAATATTGTTGTTATTGATATAAGAAGAGAAGATGAATGGAGAAAAACAGGAATTATTCCTAACTCTTATCGTTTGACTTTTTATGATAAGAACAATGAATACAATATGAAACGTTGGTTGTATATTTTCGCACGTTTAGTGAAAAGCAAAACCAACTCTTTTGTTTTGGTGTCCTCTGATACCACAAGAGCCAAAAAATTAGCAAAAGTTTTGTTTGAAGATAAAAAATACCATAAAGTGTATTATTTATCTAAGGGAATAAACGCCTGGATTAAAGAAGACAAAAGAATAAGAGAATTTAATTAAAAGTCTCTTTCTTTAAACGTAACCACAAAGATATTCCACCTTCTAAATGAGATGTATTTTCATATTCTAATTCGTTTAATAAATAATTACCTAACATATCTGTTCTTTGTGCGTGTGCACACACTAATACAAACTTTTGATCTTGTGATTTAACATGTTTTTTAAATTCTTTTAACCATGATAATAAATCATATTGCCCATAATCATCAAAGAACGTTAATTTAATAGAGTTTTTAATAATACCCGTCTCTTTGAACTCTGATTCTCTTCTAATATCAATTATTATGTCATTTTTTGTGTCTAAGTCATCTGGATGCACCAGTTTTAATCTGTTCATTTTTATCCTAGCTTATCTTGGTTCCTAAGTATATCAAAGCTTGCAGTAAAGTTTCTTTTAAAACTATCTAAACATAAAATACACATAAGTAATGTATACTAATCATGAACAATTTACGAAAGGATACAAAAATGAAGAAGTTTTTTCTAGTTTTATTATTATTTGTTTCATCTTTATTTGCATTTGAAGATTTAACAAATGAGAATTTTGATCAAAAAATAAGCAATAAGAATGTAATCATAGAATTTTACGCTTCTTGGTGATACGCTTGTAAGGTTTTAGGTAAAAACTTAACAGAATATGAAACAAGCAATCCCAACAATGGTGTTACCATTTATAAAGTTGACATCGAAGCAGAAAGTGAATTAGCAAAACGTTTAAAAGCAAGTGTTATGCCTGCTCTTGCGTATATAGAAAATGGTGTGGTTTTAGCTTTAGAGCGAGGTGTAAGAACACCAGATGAAATTAAGCAGAATGTGGAAGAATACTTCCATTAAAGAATTGTTTACTAATTTAGCTTAGTATATGATTATCAAGTAAGCCTTTAAGGCTTACTATACGAAGGATTTACTATTGAGAAAGATACTATTAATACTTTTTTTTATCATAAATTTATTTGCTCTTGAGCAAGATTTTTTAAGCCCCAGTGATGCAATAAAGTTTAATTTTGAAAAAAAAGACAATAAACTTATTGTTGATTTAGTATTAGCAAAAGATATTTATTTATACGATGAAAAATTAAAAATCTCAATAGTAAAACCTTCCTTATTAGATATAACAAAAGAATTAAGTGTTCAAAAACCTGAAATGTATCATGAGTTTATTGTACATTTTAATGGGCTTCGTATTGATATTCCTCATGAATTACTAATAAGTAAATTTGGAAAAACACTTTACACTATAGAAGCTCAATATCAAGGTTGTTCTACAAATGGTTTATGTTATGCTCCAATGACAAGTACCATTGATCTTAATTTGGGCGCAGAATCTTTAGAAAATAACAGCAGTTCTATTATGTTTTCTAATGTGCAAAATGATGATTTAAGTGAAAGTGATTTAATTACAAAGTCTTTAAAAGATGGGAATATTTTCATTGTGTTACTTACTTTTTTTGGTTTTGGGCTTTTATTATCGCTTACTCCTTGTATTTTCCCTATGATTCCTATCTTATCTTCTATTATCGTGCAAGCAGGTGCAAAAGAAAAACTCTCATCAAAAAAAGGTTTTTTACTTTCTTTTGTATATGTACTTTCAATGTCATTTGCTTACACAATAGCAGGCGTTCTAGCTGGTTTATTTGGTTCTAATTTGCAAGTTGCTTTACAAGATCCTTATGTATTAAGTGTTTTTGCTTTTGTTTTTGTGCTCTTGGCTTTTTCAATGTTTGGTTATTTCAAACTAGAATTACCGCAAAGCTTACAAAACAGAATAAATAAAAGCAGCGAAGGAAAAGAAAAACAAGGTTTTGTAGGAATAGCAATTATGGGATTTTTATCTGCTTTAATTGTAGGACCTTGTGTAGCAGCACCTTTAGCAGGAGCCTTAATTTATATAGGACAAACAGGAGATGCCTTTTTAGGTGGAGCTGCTTTATTTGTTCTGTCTTTTGGAATGGGTATTCCTTTATTATTAATTGGTTTAGGAGCAGGAAAATATATGCCAAAACCAGGTGCTTGGATGGACAGTATTTCAAAAGTCTTTGGTTTATTGATGTTAGGTATTGCTATTTACATGTTAGATAGAGTACTTGATCCGACCCTTATTATGTATGCATGGGCTATTTTAATGCTTGCCTCTGCTTTGTATATTCAAAGCTATAAACATATTCTTATTCGTTTACTCTCAACACTGCTTTTACTTTATGGGGCACTTGTTTTTATAGGAGCTAGTAGTGGAGCTACAAATGTTCTAAATCCTTTAGGAAAATTTACAAGCTTTTCTAGTGTTCAAGGCGTAAACAATGAAATTAAATTTACGTATATAAAAAACATAAAAGAATTAGATGAAGCTATTAAAAAATCAAGCAAAGCAGTAATGCTTGATTTTTATGCAGATTGGTGCATCTCTTGTAAAGAGTTAGAAAATTTTACCTTTCAAGATGAGAGAGTAAAAAAGATTTTAATAAATGATTTTTTATTATTAAAAGCAGATGTAACAAAAAACAATGAAGATGATAAAGCCTTGCAAAAACGCTTTAATATAGTAGGGCCTCCTGGTTTAATCTTTTGGGATAAGAATAAAAAAGAAATTAAAAGCGCAAAAATTGTAGGGTATAAAAGTGCGGATGATTTTTTAAAAACATTAAATAAAGTAAAATAATCTAATCTTTTCCTAAGAAAAAGACAAAATAATCTATTTTTGTTATACTTCCATAATTAGAAAAAAAGGAAGTAGCGTGACATATAAAACTCTTTTAGGAAAAAGCGATTTTTTGGAAAGCTTAAGAGGTAAAACAGCCTCTTTTTATTTAAGTGCTAGTTATACGCAAAGCTCTGATATAGAAGGTATCTCACAAGCGGGTTTAAAAGGTTTACTTCATTTAACTCCCGTATTAGATTTTGAATTTTTGTGCGTAGAAGAAGTACGCTCACTAGAAAATATAGCAGTAACGCCTAGTGGAATTCCTACGCCTGCTATTATTACAAGAGCAGTGCATATGCTTAAACCTTTTACTTCTTTAGAATTTTTAGATTTAGGGGTAAAAAAACTTCCAAAATTAGAACATTTTCCTATTCATAATTTTGATATTTCATTCTCTCATGCAATAAATACCACAACAACGATTAATGCTTTTGATATTTTTCAAAAAGGTTTAGAATTTGGAAAAACGCATGAAAGTTTAGGTGATTATACCATTTTAGCGGAAAGTGTTCCAGCAGGAACTACCACTGCTAATGCTTTGTGTTTGGCTTTGGGATATGAGGTTGAGAATAAATTCTCTTCTTCATTTAAACAAGCACCTAATAAAATCAAAGATACACTTATAAAAGAAGCCTTGATTTTATGTGAAAATAAAGTGGACATTTTTGAAAAAGCGGCACAAAGTGCAGATAATATGTTGATATTTAATGCAGGATTTGTATTAGGGCAGAGTTCAAAAGATAAAAAACTAATCTTAGCAGGTGGTACTCAAATGGCCGCTGTTTTATTACTTGTTAATTCAATAGTAAAAGAGATGAATGTAGAATTTGATGCTTCCAACTTAGCAATTTGTACAACTAAATGGTTAGCGCAAGATGAGAACTCTGATTTTCTTGGAATTTTAAAACTATTGGATTTTAATATTAATGCCTACGCTTCTAATTTTGATTTTCAAAACTCTTCTTCAAAGGTTTTAAAAAAATACGATGAAGGCGAAGCAAAAGAGGGTGTTGGAGCAGGAGCAGCTTTATGTTACGCTGCTATTAATAATATAAATGAAGAAGAATTATTGAAAAAAATACAACATTTTGTAGGAGAGTAGGATGGATTTATTTATATCGTCTTTTTTAAAAATATATTTTATGATGGCACCCTTTTTTGTACTCACCGTATTTATTACGGTAACAAAAGACGCAAGTACCTCTGAAAAGCGGTTTTTAGCAATTAAAGTTACCTTATCTGTTATTGTAATGTCTTTAATTTTTATGTTTTTTGGAAAAAATATTTTTGCTGTTTTTGGAGTTACCTTAGATGCTTTTAGAATAGGAGCAGGGGCTTTATTGTTTTTAACAGCAGTTGAATTAATACATGGTTCTAAAGATGGAATCAACGTTGAGAATACAAAAGTATCTGATTTAGCAGTAGTACCTTTAGCAATACCTGTTACTATTGGCCCAGGTACTATTGGTATTTTACTTGTTATGGGTGCTGAGTATGAAAATGCAACAGAATTATTTACAGGGGCAAGTGCTTTAATATGTGCAGTAGTATCAATTGGTTTGATGTTGTATATGTCAAATATTTTTGAAAAAATTGTTGGTAAACAAGGCTTGCTTATTATTTCAAAAATCACAGGTTTATTTTTAGCAGCTATTTCAGCCCAGTTTGTATTCTCTGGAATTAAAAGTTTTTTAGCCTAAGATGAAAAGTTTTTATTACGGAGGGCAAAAATCTGGAAAGAGTAATTTAGCCTCAATAAAAGCACTTAAGATAAGTACAAACAAACCCTATTACCTTGCTACTTATGATAACTCTTACAATGATGAAGCCATGCATGATCGTATTTATAAACATATCAAAGAAAGAGAAAATGACTTCTTGACATTAGAAGAGGCCTTTGATTTAAATGCCGTTATAAAAGAAGGCAATACGTATTTGATTGATTGTATGACAATGTGGATTTTTAATAATATGGAAAAAAAAGAAGAGTATTTAATAATAGAATTGCAAAAACTCTTTTTACTTCCTTGCAATATTGTATTTATTTTAAATGATGTGGGACAAGGGGTAATCCCACTTGATAAACAATCACGAGAATTTGTGGATTTATCAGGAATAATAGGACAATTTTTAGCAAAAAACTGTGATGAAGTGATAGAAGTAAAATATGGTCTTGAGAAAAAATTAAAATGAAAGTAATATTGGATGGCTTTTTTTTAGCCCTGTCTTTTTTTACTGTTTTACCTTCTAAAAAAGAGATAAATATTGTTCCTTCTACTTATAAATACATGCTTTTATTTTTTCCCTTAGTTGGGGCTCTCTTAGCTTTTTTAACAACACTTATTTATCTTGTATTACAAGAATACTTTCATTCTTTATATTCAGCTCTTGTTGCTTCTATACTCTATTTATTTTTATACGGATTTTTGCATCTTGAAGCTATTTGTGATGTAGTAGATGCGTGGTTTGCAAAATACTCGAATAAAGATATCTACTTAATTATGAAAGAACCACATATTGGTGCAATTGGAGCCATCTTTTGTTTTGTTTTTATTTTATTAAAAGTAGCTATTATTACTTATGTTTTATATGAAGAACATTTTATTTTACTCTTTTTTGCTTTGATTTTCTCGCGTTTGAATGTCATTTTTGCCTTAGGTAATTTTACTTTTCATAAAAACAGTTTTATGGCTTTAAGTCTTAAAGAACATGCCCGTTTTAAACTCCTGCTTTTTTCTTTACTTTATGTATTATTGATGGTTTTTATAAATACAAGTGCTTTGTTCTTATTTGTTCTTTCTCTTATTGTCTTTTTTTTAGTCTTAAATGTTTTAAAAAAACGTTTTTCTTTTTTAAATGGAGATTGTATTGGTTTTACACTTGAAGTAAATGAGCTTCTAATATTAAATCTAGGATTTATTTTATTATGAAAATGTATGAACATGGGGGAGATATAAAGTCTTTTGCCCTTAAAAACAAATGCGAAATAAATGAAGTAATTGATCTCTCTTCTAATATTAATTTCCTTAAACCAGAAATCAATCTTGATTTTAATACCTTAGATATAAGCGCATATCCTTCTTATGATGATTTATACAAAGCGTTAGGAAAAAAATATGAAGTAAGTGAAAATCAAATAGAAGTATATAATGGAGGAAGTTCTGCCATTTTTTCTTTATTTAGAAGCTTGTCTTTAAAACATTGTACTATTTATGCCCCTGCTTATTTAGAATATAAAAAAGCGGCTAAGAATTTTTCTTATACAATTTCTTATGTAAATAGATTAAATAATATCAATGAAGACATAGAAGAAAATACCTTTGTAATATTTGTAAACCCTTCCACTCCTGATGGAAAGTATTACGATATTGATGCTTTGATGAATTATTGGATTTCTAAGAATGCAAGCATACTAATTGATGAGAGCTTTTTAGATTTTACTAATGCAAAATCTTGCAAGAATTATTTACATTCTTATGATAAATTGTATATTTTAAAATCCATGACAAAGTTTTATTCTTCTGCTTCTATTCGTATAGGAAGTATAATAAGTACAAAAGAGAATATAAATGTATTAAAAGCAAAAGAGCCTTTATGGAAAATATCTCATTTTGATAGTATGTATTTACAAGAAGCTCTAAAAGATACGCATTTTCCAAAATTAAGCAGAAGTATCACAGCTAAAAATAAAGCCTACTTAGAACAAATACTAAATGAGTGTAAGTATGTAGAAGAAGTATTTATAAGTGCTGCTAATTTTGTCTTAGTAAAACTAAAAGATATTAATGCTTCTTTGTTACAAGAGCACTTAGCCAAACATAAAATAATGATAAGAGATTGTTCAAATTTTGAATTCTTAGATAATAGTTTTGTACGTATTGCTGTTAAAAGCACAGATAATCTTAGTCATTTAAAACATGCTTTAGAAGATATATCAAAATAAGAGTTGACAAACAATATAATAAACAATATAATAGACAATATATTAGGAGTTTATTATGTATAAAACCGTAAAACCTACAACCTTTACTTTGTCACTAGATTTATTAGAAGATTTAGATGTCATGTCAAAAGAGATGGGTAAAAAGAAAACCGCAATAGTAAGTGAAGCTTTAGAGATGTACATGGACTATCAAGACTTACAATTAGCAAAAACAAGATTAGCTCAAAGTACTGGGACTGTAAAAGCAGAAGATTTCTTTAAAGATTTAGGTGTATAGATGTACTCATTAGAGTTTGAAAAATCAGTAAAAAAAGATTTTAAGAAAATCAATATTTCAGATATTCGTTTTATCAAAGAATCGCTTTTTACTTTTATTGAAAACTTTTCTTTTTCCTATGAACAAGAACTTTTAAGACTTGGTAAAATTAAAAAACTAAAAGGCGAAGAAGACCTTTATCGTTTAAAATTAAGGACGTACAGAATCATTTATAAAAAAGAGAATGATAAACTAATTATATTAGTACTTACTGTTAAATCTCGTGAAAACTCCTATAAGAAATAAGATGAATAATAAAGTACATAATATCTCCATCTTTGGAACATCCAGTGATGCTGGTAAATCTACGCTTACGTTTGTAATAGCAAAACTCATACAAGATATGGGATATTCTGTTGTACCTTTTAAAGCCCAGAATGTTTCTAATAATTCTAAGGTTTGTGATGATGGGTCTGAAATAGCCATTGCCCAGTATTTTCAAGCTGAAGTATTAGGTGTAAAAACCTCTTATCATTTGAATCCTGTTTTATTAAAATCAGGTAGGGGTTCTAGTGCTTCATTAATAGTTGAGGGTAAAGTAGTACAAAATAAAGACGTAAGAGAATATTATAGGGAAATTGACGGTTTAAAACCCTCTGTAAGCTCTTGTTATGAATATTTGGACCAAGAATATGATTGTGTAGTTGCAGAAGGTGCAGGCTCTCCTGTGGAGCTTAATTTAATGGATAAAGACTTATCCAATATTTTTATAGCTACACAATACAATACCAAAATCATTTTAGTAGCTGATATAGAAAAAGGAGGCGTTTTTGCTTCTATTTATGGGGTATATAATCTTCTTCCTAAACAACTAAGAAATAATATCATTGGTGTTATTGTTAATAAGTTTAGAGGGGATAGGACATTATTTGATGAAGGCATAAGAATAATAGAAGAAGATTTTAAAATACCAGTATTAGGAGTACTTCCTTATATCCCTTTTAATTTGGGTTTTGAAGATTCTTCTTCTTTACAAAACTTTGTTCAAGACAAAACTAAGAAAAAATTAGATGTAGCAGTAATAGCTTATCCTCATATGAGTAATTACAATGATATCGAACCATTAATAGCAGATGTTGAGGTTTTTGTAGAATTTGTAAGCTCTAATATCTCTTTAGAGAAGTTTGATCTTATAATTCTACCTGG
>CAJXWI010000071.1 GCA_913062735.1 uncultured Arcobacter sp. | reverse complement strand
CAATGAATTAAATGCTGAAAGAGAAAGCTTAAACATTTCTGAGCAAGAGCTTAAAATTTCGATGAGTTCATATCTTCCCTCTGTAACCTTAAGTGGAAGTAAAAGCTCAGAGGACACCAATAAATTAACCAATCAGAATGGAACAGATGCAACGATTTCAGATGTAGACCCAACTGTGCAATCATTAACAATTACCCAAACATTAATAGATTTTGGAAGAGGTGCTGAATTAAGTAAAAGTAAAATTGGCATTGAATTAGCTAAAGCAAAGCTTTTAAAAAAAGAGCAAGAAATTCTATATAAATCAATTGAAGCTTATACGGGGTTAATTTCAGCAAACGAAAAACTTAAGATTAATAAATCCAATGTTAACCTATTAGATCGACAGGTCGAAACAGATAGAATTAGGCTTGAGCGAGGTAATATATCTTTATCGGATGTTGCTCAATCAGAGTCCTCTTTAGCTGGAGCACAAGCAAAATTAATCCAAGCTGAAAACGATTTTTTAACCAGTAAGCTAAATTATGAAAATGTGATTGGCACTATTAATGATACAGAGGCACTTGACAAATCATCTATCGTAATAGTTAATTTACCCAATGAATTAAACTCTGCAATAGAGATATCAAAAAAAGGTAATCCAGATTTAATTATAGCTCAACTTGAATATGAACAATCAAAAAAAGATACGACTAGTGCAAGATCTGATTTAGCTCCAACAGCAACCTTATCTTTTGATAGATCAAAAACAGATGATCTAAGTTCTACCTATGATGAAAAAGAGCAAGATACTTTAAAAGCAACTGTCACATGGCCTTTTTTTTCAGGTGGAAAAAATTATGCAAATTTGAATAAAAACAAAAGTTTGGAGACACAAAAAAATCTTCTTTTAAATAAAAAATAAGTTATTGTAAATAATAAAACTCCTATTGTAAAATGAAAAATAATTATAAAATTATCTACAGAAGAAAAATAAAGATTAAATGGATAAAAAACTTGAAATAAATGCCAAATTAAAATAACTACTAATAATGATTTCAATTACACGCTCCTAATATAATTTTTTGTCTTACATATATTGTTTAATTAATAATCTATCTTAATTTCAGCTTCAATCATTGGGCCTGCCCCTATTGAACCACCAAACGAAATTTCATCTTTCCCAATTCCACGCCAACTAGCTTTATAATCTGGCTTAAAGCCACCTTTTCTAGTATATTCTAATGAAACTTCAACTACTCCAAGTGATAAAGAAGTACTCTTTTTTTGATTTCTATAATCTTTAGCGTTTCCATGTTTATTTAACTGTTTACCTGTTAAATCTCTTATTTCCGCACTTACTCCAAATTTGTAACCTTTCATATTAACTTTCCCTTTAGTCCCAAATCCAGCACCACGGCCAATTTTTGTTCCATGAAAGACTTTTCCAAGCCAACCTTTTACACTACTCCAGAATCCAACTTCACCCTTCTTCGCAGCAAGTTCCTTATCAGCCTTTTCTTGAAATTCCAGGGACACAATACCAAATTATTTACTAGTTGCATTAGTTTTGGGCCCTCTCTTTTTTGGTAAATAATCTATTCCTGTTATAGCTTTTACTTTCTCATAAAAATCTTTATTTCCACAGGGTCTTCCCGTTCTTGTTCTTTCTTTTATTTCATTATAGTTTTCATTTGACAATAGAAAACTTCTATAATTCTTTATTTGTTTTATTAATTCATAATCACTTACTAATTCATCTTTATTTATATTCAATCTATGAAACACACTTGAGTATTTATAATCCCAAGGGTATTTTACCATTCTTGCTTTTACAGGATTTTGTTCTACATATTTTATTGCATTCAATAAATGTTCATCACTAAGTGGTGTTGAATAAAATCTTGATTGAAAAAGATGTCCTGTGACTTTTTGTTCAAAGTTTATTTTTCGTGTATATAATCTATGTGTTTCACCTATTGTTTTTGCTAAGGACGCAGCAGTTTTTGGAATAACAATTAGGTGTACATGATTTGTCATTAGACAATACGATATTATCTCTAATCCATGCAGTTTACTTTGTTCCAAAAGTAAGTTTTTATAATATTCATAATCTTCATGTTTAAAAAAGATATTTAAAGATCTAACACCTCTTTGTGTCACATGATGGGGTAAATTTGGTATTACCACTCTTGATATTCTTGCCATGAGATAATTATATTAGTTATTTAATTAATATGATATTAAATTGACTAGTTCTTCCCAATAATTTAGTATTGTGTCCCCGGAATTTCATGAATTTCATGGAATTTCATGGAATTTCATGCAACAATATTTATTAGCAATTTAGAATCAATACTTACGGATAACATCAACGAACAACTAAAAGAAAAAACTAACACAAAATATACTCAAAAAGTTAATAAATCAGTATCTTTTAATATCATAAAAAATTACTGCTTTGAATTGTTTTACAGTAATAAAGATATAGAAGTAATAATAGAAGAAATGAGTAAGTTATTTTTGACAAATAAAGTACCCATAAGACCAAATAGGAAATTCAAAAGACCCACCGCAAGAGATGGAAAAAATACAAAAGCCATAAAATCCGCAAATTACCAAAAAAGGGATAAAAAGATTGTTTTTTAGTTGTTTTGAAAGTACCGTAGAATAGTTGATTTAGGCTTAAGTTGATGCCATTGCAACTGTCCCCGGAATTTTTAGTAGTTTAATCATAAATGATTTACCTATTGAACTCCCAAAAAATTGGCATAGTTATATAAATGAAAAATCTAGTAAAACAAACCTAGATTCAATAAGAAATTCAATTAGTAGACAATCCCCTTTAGGTGATCCTACTTGGCAATCTTTTACAAGTAACAAATATGGTTTAGAATCAACTTTAAATCCTATTGGAAGACCTAAGAATAGGGATTTGTGATTTAATGGTGCCTGTCCCCATTTCTTTAGGTGGCAACTGTCCCCATTTCTTGTCCCCATTTCTTCAGGCAACTGTCACCGGAATTTAGGATTTGTTCATTATTGGAAATTTGTTATGATTATATATAGACAATACTACAGATAGAACTAAAATTAATATTGATACCGGTAAAGAATATTCATAATCCATATCTAAACTATTAGTACTTAGTATTAATATAATAATTAAAGTAAAGAATAAAAAAGTAATATTCACTACTAAATATAAGAATCTTATAAACTTTTGGCGAAGTAAAGATAAAGAATTGAATATCAAAAAAATTGAAAAGCTTATTTGGAGGAAAAGTATGCCAACGAACATTGGCATTGAAATTAGTCCTAAATTGAAGTTAGTATCAGGAATAAGAAATATTGAAGAAAGAACAAATAAAATGCTAATTGATAAAAGAAAAAATAATATTTTTAGTAAAGTTATAAATGGATTATTATATATAGTAATAATATAAAAAATTGGGAATATTATAATTGCAGATAATAAAAAAAGAAAACTTTCAACTGCAACAATTGTATTCATATGTGATTTATAGCCAAACAAGACTATTGTTTCAACTAATGCGAAAAGATAGTACATTAAAGAGACAAATACTATTATGGTTTCATATTCTTTTCTATTTAGATATGTAAACAGAAATAACCCTACTGATGAACATATCATCAGTAAAGATCCGTAATATATGTTGTTACTAGTTATTAGCACATAGGTTATGGCTAGTGTTAATCCAAATCCGGAAAGTAAAGTGTAACATAAATAATTATATTGTGTTTGCATAAGTATCCTTGATCTCTGTAGTATTTTTATGGTGAAAGAGGCATTTCATCTGGATCTTTCATTGGGTCCGTCATTCCTCCATAGAAAACATCTTCAACTATTTCTCTTCCCACCAACCCACCTAAAGGACCTAGTGACTCTGCAGTAATTGAAAGTGTTTCTTTTACAGAATCCTTTGAATCTTTTATATTTTTTATTTTCTCAAAAGTTTCAAACGGATTTTTAACCATTTTATCAAAAACTTTTATTGTTTTTGGAATATATTCTTTAAACTTTTTTGGGATTTTATCAATAGCTTTTATTAATTCAGCGACTTTTTTCATATATTCTTTAAGTGCCGTCTCTATTGCTTTTTTCTTCCTTAATTCAGCCGTAATTTTATCCTTCTCACTTTGAGAATAATTATTTGTACTAGAATCATTATTCACATGGCTTTTTCCAGCTTCATGAGGATCATCCAAGTGATAGCCATTTTCATAATCGTCTTGAGAAAATACATCAAACCCACTAGGATCCGTATACATCAAAGGATTATTCATAACATAAGAATAACGATTAAAATTCTGCGTATCAAAGGGATGAAAAATATTCGGATCAGCAGATAAAAACCTAGCAGTATCCACATCATATACTCTACCATTCATATGAATAAACTCAAATTCACTTATATGTTCATGCCCAGTATAACCTCTTTTTACTAAACTTTTGTTTTTATCTTTTTCATTAATCCAAGATTGAACCAGCTGTTTTCAAGAATTCCGGTGACAGTATACTTAGACTTACACCCCAGAGAATGAATCTCCACTTTTTACTATCTTTGAAATAAGAGATTTTGATACCTCTAAGACTTACACCCCAGAGAATGAATCTCCACTTTTTACTATCTTTGAAATAAGAGATTTTGATACCTCTAAATATTCTGCTATTTTAACTTGCGTATATCCATCATAATATGCTTCTAATATAGCTTTATTTCTCTTTTCTTTTGTATTTGTATTTTTTTTTTTAAAAAACATATGCAACTCTTTTATTTCTTTTACAACAATTTTTTCTTCGATTCTTTTTACATCTACTTTTGTTTTCTCATTTAATATTTTTAATTCATTTTCTGTAATGGAAATATCTAGAAATTCAATTAATTCCTTTAGATTAAAGCCTTTTATTAATATAGATTCTTTACAACACGCCTTATATTTTTTTGAATGTAATATATTATAAGCCAAGGTAAATTTATATTTACCTACTTCTGATGTCATTTTTGCTTCTACGGGGTTATTTTCAATGTATTTTATTACTATATAGAAATATTCATCATGTATTATATATCTTGATTTATATCTATCTTGCCATAAATGACCACTTCTATTATATTTCTTATTATAATATTTTGCGTAGTTTGCATTTACTATTCTCATAAATATAGGAAGGTTTTCTTTTTTTGTTTCTACTAACAAGTGATAGTGATTATCCATCAAAACATAATCATGTAGTACAATATCATGTGTCTTTGAAGCTTTATTTATAATCTGTAAAAACATTTCTTTATCATTATCATGATTAAAAACATTACAGCGGTTTACACCTCTATTAATTATATGATGATATCCTGCTAAATCTATTCTTATTCTTGTTGGCATTTTATTCCCAAGTATCAAATTTAAATAATATATTTTATTATATCATTAAAATTGATTTAATTGAAAAGTGGAAATTCATTCTCTGGGGTGTAATTTGTAATTTCAAATATCCAAAAGCAAATCAAAGACAAATAGTAGCGCTCTCAGGTTTGGATCCAATTGTTAAAGAATCAGGAACCTCTGTACATAAGAAACCTAAAATATCAAAAGCTGGCTCAAAACTATATAGAGGAACGCTCTTTATGGGAGTAATGACAGCAATTAGATTTGATGAAAACTTTAAAAGGTTTTTTGAAAGACTAAAAGAAAATGGAAAACACACAACTGTTGCACAAATAGCAGTTATGAGAAAGATGATAATTATTGCTCACAGTTTATACAGAAATGACAAACAGTATGATAAAAAATTTTATTCAAAAGCTTGTGGGGTTCAAGAGTAGCAATCTACTCTTGATTGAAAGAAAAGGACTAGTATCAATTTTTAAATTTCAAGTTTTTTTAAGGTGGCAACTGTCCCCATTTCTTAAAGGTGGAGATTCAACCCCTGGGGTGTAATTTACGAAAAAAGAGCATCTTGGAAGCAAGAAAAGATGGAAAAAATTGCTTAAGTTAAGTTGTTTTTAACGTGGCAACTGGGGTGTAATTTTGGGTGTAAAGTGCATATTATACGAGTTGCCATATTGTGTAATTTGTTAATAGATTGAAACTATTAAAAATGAAAAAAATGAAACAATGGCAAGATGTAATAATGGCCGTTTATATGCAATTTTAATTATTTTACAAAAAATTAAAATTAAAAAAATTGCTACAGAACAAAATAAAATAATTGCGACACCAAATGATGCATTAATGTTAAAAAATATTGATAATATAAAATAAACAAATAAAACTATAAAATATCTCTTTGCAAAACTGCAATCAATTTTCGCAATACGCTCAAAAATGTAGACAACTAAACAAACAGGAATTAAGTAAGTTGTATTAACAAAAGCTACAGTATAACTCAGTTCTGAAGAAAAGTTATTTACGAAATCGTAGAACGTACCATATATTACGGCTAAAATGACTATATATATACCAGAGATATCTTTCCCATTTTCTATTGTAAATATTTTTTTAATTTTCAATACATTATTCAAATATAATTCCTTTTCTTTTAATATTTATTTATTCTTCTTTTCTTCCACTAATACTTCCTACAAGAGCAGTAGCACTTGTAGGTATCGTTGGAAGAAAATAGCCCGATAAATAATCCCATGCTCTATCAGTATAGGGGTTAATCCAACCTTTAGCTGTTGCCCCCGCTTTAAAACCGAGTTCAACAATTGTATATGCAGTATCAAGACTTAAATTCATTGACCAATGTGCATTTTCACGCATTTTTGAATAACCCTCAGAAAATGCATTAATTGCATTTCCACCTTTAGTATATACATTCGTCATCTTATCATTATTTTTAGTGTACTGTTCCATAAAGTCACTATCCATAAAATTTTCCTTGTACTCATTAAATATCGACTCAACCGTATTAATATAATCGGTCACTAACTCCCCATACGCCTTCATATTAATTGGTACTCTTCGTTCTGCATTCCATCTAATAAGATTCATTTTCCGTTTAAGCTCTTTTTCCTTCTCAATTTTTTTTATATATTTTTCTAATTTTTGTGCAGCAACTTTATATTTCTTCTCTTTTTTGGTTAATGGTGTATCACTAAAACTACCATTTCCACCATAATCATCAGTATCATTATAACTATCCTGACCACTAGAACCATATCCACCACCATAACCACCAGTATCAGAAGCAATACCCGTCCCTTCAGAACTTGCAAGTCCAAACCCAGAAGGATCAGTATACCTAAGCGGATTATTCCAAACATAAGAATACCTATTAAAATCAAGTGGATTAAACGGATGAAAAATATTTGGATCAGCAGATAAAAATCTAGCTGTATCTACATCATACACTCTACCATTCATATGAATAAACTCAAATTCACTTATATGTTCATGCCCAGTATAACCTCTTTTTACTAAACTTTTGTTTTTATCTTTTTCATTAATCCAAGATTGAACCAGCTGTTTTCCAAATGCTCCATATGCCAATCTTTGTATGACAACACCAGATTCATTTGTAATCGTATCTATTGAGCCCAAAGCATCTTTATGTAAGTATCTGTTTTGAGGAAGAATCATATTGCCATCGTCTTCTTGGATATGAATGGCTACTAAGTCATTGCCTGCGTAAATATAATTCTTTTGCAAAACTGCGTCTTGTACATTTTCTAGCTCATAGTGTTTTCCTACATAAAAAGTGATAAGGCCGTTTAGTACTTTTTTGTATCTTGCTTGATTGGGCGCGTAAAAAAATTCTGTTTTATTCGTATCGTCTTGTATTAAGGTGGGTTTATTATTGGCATTATATTCTAAGCTTATAACTTTGCCATTTTTGTTTTTTTGAATGACATTTCCATTGGAATCATAAGTATAAGTAATATTACCTGTGCTTTTTAACTGATGGGCTTTTTGATACACAAAGGTTTCTGGTGAAATATCGCTTTTATACGTAATATTTCCTAAAGAATCATAAGTATAATTTACTGTGCTCGTACTGTTATCTTGTAAAGTATTGCTTTGTGTCACTCGGTTTAGATCATCAAATAAATAGCTTTGAAAGATATTTTGTTTTAAATCATCTTTTGATGTAACATTGTTTAATTTATCATAGGTATATTGTATATCCCTTATGTCTGAGCTTCCATGATAACCCGTTTTGATAGTATTTAAGTGCCCATTGTTTTTATTGTATTCTTTTTTTGTTACAAGGCCGTTTCCATGGTAGCTTTTTGTAATACGTCCAAATTCATCGGCATCCAAAATTTTATAATAGTATTTGTGTTCGCTGTCATCAAACATACCTTGATATGCTTTATCTACGCCTTCTTGAAGGTTCTTATATTTTTCTTTATAGTTTCTTGCTATTTGTAGATTACTTTTTGCTTCTTGAATAATAACTTTGGTTTCATCGATATAATATTGTGTGATTTCTTTATATTGTTCTAACTCATCTTGTGTTGCTATATTATCCAAGGTGTTTTTGGCTTCATTTAGTTTAAGTAAAGCTTGTTGTAATAAGTTTTGCGTTTCTTGTGAAAAAGTATCCATGAGCCATTTAAAAAGCTGTTCATCATTGTAATTGATTAGTTTAATCAAATAAAAGTTTAGTTTATTAGACGAACTTTGATAGTTTTGTTCAAATTCTTTGGCTTCTTTGTTTAAATCAATAGAAGTTTTTATAAGTAAATTGACTGTTTTTAAAAGCTGTGATTCAATACTAGCATTAACATTTTTATATTTTTTTGAAAGACTTAAAAACTCTAGGGCTTTTACTCTGTACTGCTCTACTTGGGTGTTTAAGGAAATTAAGGCATTAAAATTCTGTGTTTTATTACTTAAATGCTCTTTGATTTTCTCTTTTAATACCAAATATCCCAGACTTAAATCAGCACTTATTGGAGATTTAATAGCCGATAAGTATCCTTGTTCGTTGTATTCGTTTGTACTTATAAAACCATT
>CAJXWI010000070.1 GCA_913062735.1 uncultured Arcobacter sp. | reverse complement strand
CACAAGCTTTTTAGTAATATTCTTACTAAAAGGCCTGATTCACACTTATCCTTTGTACTATTTTTTAAACAGCAAAAAGCAAAGATAATAATTTTATTGAATATATTATCATATCATTATAACAACTAAGTTATTCTTAAGTTAACAATCATTATAATGACATAACAATTATTCAAGGAAGAACAAATGAAAAACTTATTAGAAAACGATATGTTAAAATCTACATTTATGGAATCATTAAAAACAAATACTATGAAAAACTTAATTTGTGGGGAATGGACCACTAGTGAAGAAACTGCAGAAAATATTAATCCATCTGACCCATCTGATATTCTTTCAACATTTTATAAAGCAAGCTTAAGTCAAGTTAATGACACAATAGACTTTGCACATGAAGCACAAAAACAATGGAGCCAATCTCCTATGACATTAAGAGAAGAAGTACTTAATGACATTGCAAAAAAATTACTTGACAATAAAGAATATTATGGAGAAGTACTTGCAAGAGAAGCTGGTAAACCAATAAAAGAAGCAACAGATGAAGTAGTAAAATCTGCTGAATTCTTTTCATACTTTGCAGCAGAAGCAAGTCGTAATAAGGGTGCATTTATGGACTCTCCAAGAAATAACGTAGATATAGAAATCATCAATGAACCTGTTGGAGTTATTGGAGTAATTACACCTTGGAATTACCCTTTAGCAATTCCTGCATGGAAAATTGCACCAGCTTTAGCTTACGGAAATTCTGTTATTTTAAAACCTTCTAGTTTAACACCAGCAATTGCATATATTTTGGCTGAGATTATTGATTCAACTAACTTACCAAAGGGAGTATTTTCTTATGTTTCTGGTTCTGGTGGAATAGTAGGAAATGCCTTATCTGATTCTAAAAAAGTGCAAGCTATTACGTTTACTGGTTCTGTAGCTGTTGGAAAAGAATTAGCGCTTAGATCAATGAGCTCAATGACTAAATTGCAATTAGAAATGGGAAGTAAGAATTCTCTTATTGTTTTAGATGATGCTAATTTAGATTTAGCTGTTGAAGCTGCAATTAAAGGTGCTTACAATGCAAATGGACAAAAATGTACTTCGTGTTCTAAATTAATAGTAACGCCTGGTATTTATGATAAGTTTATAGAAGCATTTACTGCAAAAATGGAAACACTTGTTGTTGGTAATGCCTTAGATAAAAGCTCAGCTATTGGACCTTGTATAGATCAAAAACAACTTGATTCAAACTTAGCATATATAAAATTAGGTATCGAAGAAGGTGCTACATTAGTTTGTGGAGGAGAAGCCATAGAAAGTGAAACAGGTGGTTACTTTTTTAGACCTGCATTATTTGTAGATGGAAAATCTCAAATGAGACTAAACCAAGAAGAAATTTTTGGTGCAATTGCTTGTGTAATTAGAGCTGAAAACTATGAAGAAGCAGTTGAGATTTTAAATGATACGCAGTTTGGATTATCAGGTGGAATTATAACTGAGTCATTAAGCATGGCAATGAGATTTAAACACGATGCTATTGTAGGTAATATTATGATTAATCTTGCAACGGCTGGAATGGATAATCATGTACCATTTGGAGGAAGAAAAAATTCTTCTTATGGATCTAGAGAAAAATCATATGCTGCTAGTGATTTTTATACAACAACTAAAACAGCTTATATTAAATACTAGAATCTCTAGTATTTAATTTTAAGACTTTTTTTCTAAAACCTTAAAAAACCAAGATGGAGATTTAACTTCTTCGTCTTCCTTGATTTCTTCATAAAATTTTTCTTCTTTTATATTCCATAAACCTTGATCGTATGTTCTAAAATATGCATCGGCTTCCCCTGTATAGTTCACTTCTGATACATACATTCTATCTACTATATCAAATGCCAAATCATAGATTAATGCACCACCTATAATAAACAATTCACTTTCACCATTGCGTTTAGCATACTCTACAGCTTTTTGTAACTCAGAATAAACATGAACTCCTTCATAAGTAAAAGTACTTTGAGATAAAACAAGAGATGTTCTATTGGGTAATGGTTTTCCAATGGATTCAAAGGTTTTTCTTCCCATTAATATATGATGACCTGATGTTATTTTTTTAAAGTTTTTAAAGTCTTCAGAGATATGCCAAAGCATTTGATTGTTTAAACCAATTTGATAATCTTTTCCATAAGCAACAATAAGTGAAACTATCATTATACTGCCATCTTTGCTTTAATAGAATCATGACATTCATAATCTTCTAAAACAAAATCTTCCATTTTAAAATCAAAGATAGATTTTATGTCTTTGTTAATGTTCATTCTTGGTTTTGAAAAAGGTGTTCTGCTTAATTGAAGGGTACTTTGTTCAATATGATTAGAATACAAGTGAGCATCTCCAAAGGTATGTACAAAATCACCTAATTCTAAATCACATACTTGTGCAATCATCATAGTAAGAAGCGAATAAGAAGCAATATTAAAGGGCACTCCTAAAAAGATATCTGCACTTCGTTGATATAACTGACAAGACAGTTTTCCATTAGCTACATAAAACTGAAAAAAAGTATGGCAAGGAGGTAAGGCCATTTTTTCAATATCTCCTGCATTCCAAGCTGATAAAATTAATCTTCTTGAATCGGGATTATTTTTGATTTGATTTATAAGCTCACTTAACTGATCTAATGACTCCCCATTTGTTTTCTTCCAAGAACGCCACTGTGAGCCATAAACAGGTCCCAGTTCTTTTATAGTGTCACTGTTCTCATATCCTAAGTCTTTCCCTTGTTGATCAGCATTTGCTGTCCATACTGTCTTTTTACCAATAAGATTTTTAGCATCTTCTCCATAATGAATTTCAGCTAATCGTCTTTCATCAGTTGAGCCCTCAATAAACCATAATAATTCAGAAATAATTGCTTTTAGATGACATTTTTTTGTAGTAACTAATGGAAAACCTTCCTTTAAATCAAAACGCATTTGGTAACCAAATACAGAGGTAGTTCCTGTACCTGTTCTGTCTTCTTTTTTTACGCCATTAGCTAAGACGTGTTGCATTAAATCTAAATATTGTTTCATTAAAATTCCTGTGAGATTAAACCATGTGGTTTTTATTTTTTGTATTTTACAATAATGTAGATTAAGAAGAATAAAACAAAAGTAAATTATTTTACTTTTGTTTTAAGATTAGCCGTTTCTTAGTTTGTCTCTTAATTCACCCAGTTTTTGAGCAATTATATTGGCTTGTTTTTCTAATTTTGAAACATGGCCAAAGGCTTCTAATATAACAATATGATTTTGTGAAATTGCTTCATTAACTAACTGTAATAAGGGCACGAAATTCTCAGTATAAGAAGATTTGTCTTTCATTTTATCTTTAAAATCATAATCAATACCTTGCAAGAATTTTGATATTGCTATTAAATTTCCCTTTAGCTGATAAAACTTATCATCATCCGTAAAAAAACTTGATTTAAGCATAGTATTTGTTTGCAGTTGTTGTTTTAATTTATCAAGTACTTCTGCTAAATTATCTGAATTAATAATGAACACAGCTTCTTTTTCATTCATACCTATATTTTCATCTTTTTGTAATTGTGCAACATAAGAATCAATATTTGAGACTGTTTGTTTTAACCTTGTGGTATAAGAAGTAAAAATAGGCAAGGTATAATCCGCATAAATATTCGAACGCGCTTTTACTAAATATTTATTAGCTCCACCAGTACCTCTATTCCTTGCAAGATTATTTTCTAAAGTATTAACAGCAATACGGTACATTTCAATTTGACCTACTTGCTCATAATATTTATTATCAATATATAAATTAACTCCTGTAAAATTAGTTACCAAACCTTCATCTAAAAGATCACTAATTCCATTTCGTACAGAATATACAGTTGTTTTTCCCAATAACTCATCATATTGTGTAATATTTTTAACACTATCGTTTGTAATACTGTAAAAAGGTGCAACAAGTAAACTTAAGGGAAAGAACCACAGTACGATTGATAAAACAGAAATGAGCACAATATTAAAGAGTACTTTAAAAAATGATTTCCAATCTTGCCATGAGGCACATAATTTATTTTGTAGTGTTTCCATATATATTCCTTATAATAATTGCACATATTTTATCACAATTAGGACACTATTAACTTTAATACATCTCTTGTTTCATAATATTTAGTATTATTATATTTGTATTAAGAAGAAATATTAACTCCAGCAAAGAAGATAATTTCTATTAATACTTTATTATAATAAAAAGAATAAAGAAGGGAAGTTTATGAAAATATTATTAAAAATTTTATTAATTATAGTTTTTTATACTGCTCTTTTAAATGCTAACACACATAATAATATTAAAAATAAAAACATCTTAACTAAGAAAGAAAAGCTCTATTTAGATAAAAGAGCAAGTGTAAGCATTGCTGTATTTGATGCTTGGGAAAACTTCTCATACAGAGACAAAAATGGGAAATTCGTTGGTTATCATGTAGATTTAATAAAAATTATTAATAAAAACCTAAAGAGTAATTTTGTAATAAAAGCGTACCCGTCTTGGTCAGAAGCATACATCGCTGCAAAAAGTGCTAGTGTGGATGGGATTATGGGTTTATATTGGTCAAAAGACAGAGAAAAAGACTTTATATATTCTCCGACCTACTATTCTGCCCCTACCCATCTCATTGGAAGAGAAAATGACAATAGTGTTAATAACATTAATGATATAAAAAATAAAACCGTCGTTAGTATAAAAGATGCTTTAGTTCTAAAATTATTAGAAACTTACTATCCAAGTACTAAGGTTGTATTAGTAAAAACACTTAAACAACGATATGAAAAAGTTCAAAATAAAGAAGCAGATGTTTTTTTTGCAAATAATGTAAACAATGATGATTTAAAAAAATACAAGTTAAAATTATTCTATACCTTATATTTAAAAGCTGGAGAATTTTCTTTAGGAACCTCTATTAAAAATAAAGTTTTAGCAGGCATTATAAAAAAGGGGATAAATTCTTTAAGCCAAAAACAAAAAAATTCTTTAAGAAACAAATGGTTAGTAAAGAAAAGTAAGTCAATTTTTACAAATGAGGAATTAAATTACATTAAAAAAACTTCTCCTTTAAAAGTAGGAGTTGAACAATGGCCTCCTTTTATCTTTTCAGATGACGGTATTAGAATTGAGGGGATGGTAGCAGATCTTCTAAAAAGAATACAAAATATATCTGGTCTTAAATTTGATTATATTCATGGAGAATGGTCTTGGATTCTAAATAAATTTAAAAAACAAGAACTTGATATTCTACCAGCTACTGCATTTTTAAAGGAAAGAACAAAATATGGTTTGTTTACCCCCTCTTATCTAACAAATCTAAGTGCTTTATTTGTAAATAAATCCAATAGTACAATTCAATCCTTTAAAGATTTAAACTTTAAAACATTAAGTATGGTAAGAGACTACGCATCCATTAATAAAATTAAAAAGAAATTTCCCAATATTAAAATTAAAGAAGTATCTAACATTGAGGAATCCATTCAACTGTTATTAAATAATGAAGTAGATGCTTTTTATGGTTTTGAGTTGAATGGAAATTATATTTTAAAAAAGTCCCTAATTAAGTCGATTAAAACAATCTATCAAAATGATATACAAAAAGAGGACGTTCGTATTTTCTCTAAAAAAGACGATTATTTGTTACATTCTATTTTAAAAAAATCCCTTAACGCTATTTCCTTAAAAGAAAAAGATGCAATATTTGAAAAGTGGACAAAAGAAAAAAAACAAACAAAAGAAGTAAATATATTTTTAGGCAAGAACAAAGAACCCTATACTTTTGAGAATTCATTTTTAAGAGGAATTGAATATGATTTACTTGAGTTTATTTTGAAAAAAATGAATATTTCTATTAAAAAGGAAAAAATAAGTTCTAGGGAAAATATTTATAAAGAATTTAAAAATAACAATGAATTTGATATCGCTACTTCTCTAAAAAAAAGGAAGAATGATTTTTATTATTCAGATGATTTCATATCATTTGATAATATTGCCATTACACGACACAAAGATAATATAGTTATTAAAGACATTTCTTCACTAAAAAACAAAAATATACTCTCCTTTAATTTAGCAACAAAATATCTGGGAGCTGACTTATATGAAATTGCGACAAAAAATGAACATTACAAGGAATATAAAACGCAAAGAAAACAAGTAAAAGACTTTTTAAATACTAGATTTAGTGTATTAATCATTGATAGAAATATTTTCAAGTGGTATTTAAAAGAATTAAGTTCAACAGATATTTCCCAATACAAATTTGATGATATTTTTAAAGAAAAGAGTAAATTAAGTGTTGCTTTTAAAAATAAACAGTTAAGAGATAGCTTCAATTCAAAATTACAAGAAATAAAAATATCTGGAAAATATCAAGAAATAATTAATAATTATACGAAATTCGATATCAAATCCAAAAAAAAACTCAGTCTTTTTTTATCTGCAACTCTTGCAGAAAGCATTGCATTAAATAATATAAAAGATATAGAAGAAATTTCTAAAATCTTTTTAGCTTTAGGTTATATAAATAAACTTGAGGTATTCAATCAAAAAGGAAAGATTATCTTTACATCTAAAAACAAAAAGGAAACGTTTTTTTTAGAAGGAAAGAGTTTTTACAATGCTTTTTTTAAGCCCATTGAGGTTGGTTTTATTAGAATTTATTTTGATGAAGAAAAACTCAAGGAAAAAGTTTCTAAGAATATGCTTATTCCAAAGATAAAAAGATTTAATCATTTAAATATATTTCCACAAATAAAGAAAATCTATCAAAGGTTTGACTATTTTACACCACAATTAAGCTTTACAAAAAAAGAACTAGAATACATAAAAACTAAGCCTATAATAAGATATGCCGAAACCAATTGGAAACCTTTTGCATTTTTAGATAAAGACAATAATGATGAAGGAATAATAACAGAATACAAAAAAATAATAGAGAATAAAACGAATTTAAGATTTAAAAACATTAAAGCTATTAAGCGTGATAATTGGGGAAATGTAGTCAAGGCATTTAAACACAAAGAACTTGATATCCTATTATCCTATAATCCCTTTGAATTAAATCCAACAAGAGGACTGGTATCCAATGCTTATGAAACATTTAAATATGTCATAGTTACAAAAAAAGATTCTGCTTTCGTAGATAATATAAGTGATTTAAATAACAAAACTATTGCTTTAAGAAAAAATTTTTCAGTAAAAAGATTTATTGAAAAATCCTATCCAAATATAAAAACTTTAGAAACAAAAAATGAAGAAGACGCATTCAAACACATTTCTTCAAAAAAAGCCTATGCCACTATTGAACATTATGCCATTGCTTCGTATAAAATCAATACGATTTATAAGGATTTAAAAATTGCAGGGACATTAGAGAAAAAATACAGTCATCATTTTTTAGTACAAGAAGATAATCCTATTTTATTGTCAATTTTAAATAAAGTCATTAAAAGTATTACTTTAGATCAAAAAAATAAAATCAGAAATAAATGGATACATAATTCCAATAAAAGGGCAATTGATTACACTTTAATTTATCAATTAATAGGTGTATTTATTCTTATCCTCATTATCATATTCTTTTTTATGCGAAAATTGAATATGGCAAAAAATTTAATTGAAGCAGAGAAAAAAAATCTTGAAACATTTTTTATGGATACACAAGATGCTGTAATACTTGCTAAAGATGGGAAGTATATTAATGTCAATAAATCTTTACTAAAACTTTTTAATATAAAAAATAAAAAAGATTTTTTAGATCAAAAACCTGGTTCTATGGCGCCTAAACATCAAGCCAATGGAAAATTATCATCTAATGAAATGCGTAAATATTTAGACATATGTTACAAAGAAGGAAGTGTTCGTTTTCAATGGCAGAGTAAAAGAAGTACAGGAGAGATTATTTGGGTTGAGTTTGTGGTAAGTAAAGTAAAATACTTCAATGAAGATATTTTACATATGTTATGCAGAGATATCACAAAAACCAAACTCTTAGAACTTGAATTAAATGAACAAAAAAATATCTTTGAGACTTTATTTAAAGACAGTGCAGATGGGGTAGCTTTAATTAAAGATGGCCTTTTAATTGATTGTAATAATGCTGTACTAGGTATGTTTGGTTTCAAAAACAAAAGTGAGCTTGTCTCTTTAAGTCTTAGTGATATATCCCCTTTATATCAAGAAAATAATAAAAAATCCAGCAGGGAATCCAAACTTAAAATGATTGACAGTGTTAAATATGGCTCAAATCGTTTTGAATGGATACATAAAAAAGTTTCGGGAGAAAATTTTTGGGTTGAAATTGTATTAACCCATATAAAAATTAACAATGAAAATATTATTCATGTAGTGCTACGAAATATTTCTGAAACAAAACGCTTGCAAGAACAAATAAAACACAGAACAAATGATTTAGTATACAGCAACCAAGAATTAGAAGACTCAAATGAAGAATTACAAGAAAGTATTCAAAATTTAAAACAAACCCAAAAACAACTTGTAGCAGCTGAAAAGATGGCCTCTTTAGGTGGTTTGGTTGCAGGAGTAGCTCATGAAATCAATACACCTATTGGCATTGGACTAACAGGAATATCACACCTTGAAGTACTTTCTGAAACAATAAACAAACAATACAGCAAAGATACTATGACACAAAATGATTTTGAAGAATATTTATTAACCTCAAAAGATTTAAGCAATTTAATTCATAAGAATTTACAAAAAGCAGCATCATTAGTAAGGTCTTTTAAACAAGTAGCAGTTGATCAAAGCAGTGAAGAAAAAAGAGTTTTTAATTTAAAAGAATATATGGATGAAATTTTACAAAGTATTCATTCTGTTACTAAAAAAGCAGCTATACAAATAGATGTTATTTGTGAACATGACATTAATATTAACTCTTATGCAGGTGAGTATTCCCAAATTATTACAAATTTGATTATGAACTCTATGGTT
>CAJXWI010000069.1 GCA_913062735.1 uncultured Arcobacter sp. | reverse complement strand
AAGGGGTTAAAATTATTCCGTCCATTTTAAATCTTTTGTCCTGGCCATATTTTCATATTCTAAAATTTGAGCAATTGTTTTTTCTAGAATATTTTTATCACTTTTGTAAAAGTCATAATACCATTCACTAGTGAATTTTATAGTATCTTTATATTCTAAATTTGCCTGCCACTTTAAGTAAAAAAGAGCTTTATCACAATTAAGTTTTAAAAGTCCTGCTTCATGAAAAGGGATGTTATCAGTAACGGTAAATGCTTCTTTAACATTAGAAAAATTCCAGTATTTAGATAAGTCATTTAACAGTTGCTTCACAGTATGGTTTTGCTCGGCTCTTGGCCCAAAATTAAAAGCTTCACCATTCAATGAATCACATTGATATAGTGCTTTACCCAGATTTAAATATCCACTTAAAGGTTCTAATACATGTTGCCATGGTCTTGTAGCCTCTGGACTTCTGATTTCAACAGTCTTACTTTTACTCCAAGCTTCAACACAATCAACAACGATTCTATCTTTTGCCCAATCACCACCACCAATAACATTTCCAGCACGACCAATGGCAAGTTTAACATTAGAATTTTTATTTTTGAAAAAAGAATGGTAATATGATTTAATGATTAATTCAGCAGCGCCCTTACTACCACTGTAAATATCATTTCCTCCCATTTTATCATTTTCTTTATACCCCCAGACTTGCTCAATGTTATCATAAGCTTTATCACTTGTAATAATTATAGCAGTACAGATATGATTTGATATTTTTAATGCTTCAAGCATATTTGCCGTGCCCATTACATTCGAAGATATTGTTTCAATTGGATCATGATAAGAGGTTGAGACGATAGGCTGTGCTGCCAAGTGAAATACGAAGTCTGGTTTTTCAACTGATATAATTTTAATAATTTCATGAAGATCTCTAATATCTTCTTGAAAATGATTAATTTTTGATTCTAGTCCTAATTCTACAAACATAGATGGATTGGTTGGTATATCTTTAGAAATACCAACTACATTTGCTCCTAATTTAAGTAACCATGTAGTAAGCCAACTTCCCTTGAAACCCGTGTGTCCCGTTACCAATACTTTTTTATTTAAATAGATATTTTCAAACATTAATTATTCCACGTATTCCAAGGAGCACAATCTTCATTCCACATATCATTTAACTTAATTTTATCTCGCAAGGTATCCATAGGCATCCAAAAACCATCATGTTTAAATGTAAATATCTCCCCATCTTTCGCTAAGTTTTTGAGTGGCGCTTGCTCAAAGACAGTCATATCACCATCTTTAATATATTCAAATACTTTTGACTCACAAACAAAAAAGCCCGCATTTATCCAACTACCATCACCTTTTGGTTTTTCTTTGAACTCTAAAACTTGATCATTTTCGGATATGTTTAGTGCACCAAATCTACCATCAGGTTGGGCAGAAGTCATTGTCATTAGTTTTCCATGTGACTTATGAAATTCTACTAACTTTTCAATATTTATGTCAGATACTCCATCTCCATAAGTTAACATAAACGGCTCATCTCCAACAAAGTCTTGGGCTCTTTTTATTCGTCCACCTGTCATAGAGTTTAACCCAGTATCTAACAAGGTCACTTTCCAAGGTTCGCTAGAGTTATTGTGAATTTCCATATTATTATTTTTAAGATCAATTGTCACATTACTTTGATGAAGGAAATAGTTAGCAAAGTACTCTTTAATATAATATCCCTTATATCCAAGTAATATAACAAAATCATTAAATCCATATTGTGAATACATCTTCATAATATGCCACAATATTGGTTTTCCACCTATTTCAACCATTGGTTTTGGTCGAATATCAGTCTCTTCACTCAACCTTGTTCCAAATCCACCTGCTAATAATAATACTTTCATCAATTTCCACCTATTTCAAATACTTTTTTTATATTTTTTTCATTTGGTTCTACAAAGAAATTCTCTTTATACCAATTTGCAATACTTTCTAATTCTTTTATATTATATTTTTTAAATTCCAAGAGCTCATTATACACTCTGAAAACATCATCCTTACTAAAAGCGATATCCCAAACTTTACCTTTCCCATTTGCAACTAAAGGGTTTCCTACCAAATTATTTTTACTTGCAACAATTATTACGGGTATGCCACATGCTACGGCTTCAACAGCCGTACCAGATGCTGTGGTAATAATAATAAGTGCATTTTGAAAAAGTGTATATATATCATCTTCAACAGGAATAATTTTATTACTTAAATTTAAAAAACTCTTCATATTAATACTTGGATGACTTTTAAATAAAACTCTATCAAAATCAGGTAAACAATTCAAAGTGTATTTTGTCTCCTCTAAATGAGAACCCAATAGAATGATGTCTTTTTTTGACAAAACCTTATTAAAAGAAAACATATTTTTATATCTTAAAGAAACACCAATTTTATAATCTACTTTCTTACGCTCTAATAAATAATATTTTGCATTAACTAAAACGTGGTGAAATGAGGTACCTTGTTCAACATCAATATCATCAATTTTATTGCTAAAATAAGTTTCGAAATTAAGATAAAATTGACATCCAAATAACTTTATGTTTTTGTTTTTTTTTCTAATTGCAAAATTAAAACTTCTTTCAATTGCTTGAAACTCGCTCCAAGAATAAACTTTAGATAAGCGATCTATATTTGCAATATTCTCACCCAAAATATACCTAGAAAAAGTTTCAAAATTAAAAGACTCAATATCTTTAATCAATTCATTATTAAAGAGTATGTCATCACCAGATTTTTCTTTTTGTAATAACCTTAATGTTTTAAATGGGTATTGAAGTATTAAAATAAACATAGATATAAAGTTTTTAATTGATAAAAGTTCAAATTCAAATAAAAAGTTTCTCTTATCATCATTTATTAACTTAAAAAAATTTATAAGTTTAAAGGGATTCTTATTAATTCCAACAAGCCTAGGTAAGAAAATATACGATTGATTATGTTCTTCTAAAACTTCATACAAACCTTTAAAATATTGTTCGTTGAACTTATTCTCTTGTGTGATATTATCCACTAAAAAGAAAACATCTATCATAATATGATCTTCAATATTTACTGGTTTTTTTTTATAAAAAATTTTAAATAAACCAAAACCAATAAAATAAGATATTAGAAAGTAAAATTGTTTGATATAATATTTGAAACTATACTTTATAAATATAAAAAATTTATTTTTTTTGTAATAGTTCTCTAAGAAAAAATTCTTTGCAAACGTCGTATTATGAGGGTCTCTTATTAATGTTACATTGGAAATACTAAAAAAATCAACAGCCATATTAGTTTTTATATGAGTAATATAATTATCAAAAGCCTTTTTTCTTTTTTCATAAGACGTGTATAAATCATTGTTCATATATGGTTCCATATATAGTACAAGGGAGACCATCACAATTTTCAATTCTTAATGGCAAAACCGTAATATCTTTAATTTCGGAATTGTTATTCAAATAATTTAAATCCATATCTTCTAAGATCAGAAGAGGAGAAGAAGGGTTTAGAAAAACTTGATGTGAGATTTTTCCAAGATTTCTATCTTGCCAACTAGAAATAGATATAGAATCAAATCCCATAACTCTTATTTTTTTGTATTTTTCTTTAATAAAAGTGTAAATATCGGGATGGAACCCATAATTATATTTCCAATATTTTTCTTCATTTCGAAAACAACACATACCTGTCTTAATAATTAAAATATCGTAGTCTTGATCTTCAACATCATCAAGTAAATTTATAAGATCATCTTTGATTATGAAATTTTCAGGCTTGAACTCTAAAAATAAAGGTTTCTTAAAAAACCAAAAATCTATATCAAAATTTTCAATTGTTTGCCCATTGTCATGAAAATGGTATGGCATATCAATATGAGTTCCCATGTGAACAGTCGTTTCAATTCTTGTGTCATTTGCAGTATTACCATTTTTTATTGAAGACGTCTTATACAAATTAAAATTTTCAGTTCTACCTCCATATAAAGGTACACTTTTATTTATTGGATAAGAAAGCCATACTTTCTTTAAATTATTCATCTAAGTTTAATATCCTTATTAAATGATTATATGCTTTTTTAAACTCTTTATTTGTTAAATCATCAACTTTTATGGCTCTTATATCATCATCACTTGGAATTACGATAGTCAAATTTTTACCTACTCTTTTTTTATCATTTTTCATAGAAGAGAGCAAAATTTTCTCACAAAATAACTTTTTCTTTAATTTCATATAAATATTGGGCAAAAACAATTCTTTATTTAAATATTTAAATGTTTTCTTTGAAATAAAGTTTCTATTTAAGGCAACAATATTAGCATATATCATTCCAATAGTAACAGCAATACCATGTGGTATTTCATAAGCAGAAGAATTTTCTAACGCATGTCCAAAACAATGACCATAATTAAATAAGTTTCTTTTACCTGTATCAAATTCATCCTCATCAATATAAGCTTTTTTGACTTCCATGGTTTTTTTAATTGTTAATAACCTATCTTTCCCATTTTTAACATCATTAACCATTTTTATTATATTTTGAAAATTTTTAGGATAACTCTCTTTTAGTAGAGCAAATTTGATTACTTCACCAACACCACTGTAAAAATCCCTATGTGTTAATGTATTTAAAAACTCAGGCTGAACAAAAATTTTATGAGGAGGATAAAAACCACCAATAATATTTTTATATGTTTCAAAATTCAATGATGTTTTACTTCCTATACAGCTGTCAGCCTGTGCTAAAAATGTTGTAGGAATAAATAACCATTTAATTCCTCTATATACAGTTGATGTTGCAAATCCTGTAATATCTTGAGTTATACCTCCACCTATAGAAATTAAAGTTATATTTCTTTTTGCATCTTTTTTAGCTAAAAACTTATATAGTTTTTCAACGGATTTCAATGTCTTTTTTTCTTCAATTGCATCCAATAGAAACAGTTCATTTTTTTTGATATTTTTAAACATTTTTTTATAGAGTTTATATACATTTTTATCAATAACAAAAACTTTCTTTTCTAAAGATACCAAGGTATCAAAAAAATCAAAGTTATCCTCAAATGAAACTTCATAATTATGTATATTTGAATGTATTTTTAAATTATTCATGCTGTAAATCCTCCATCAACAACTAAAGTTTGTCCTGTAATATAACTGTTTGTATCACTAATTAAAAACATAATACTTTTCGCAATTTCACTAGGATCGGCAAGCCTTTGTAAGGGAATTTCTTTTTTAAGCTTCTCTAACTCATTGGCACTTAATGACTGCATTGTTAAATCTGTCGCCGTAAAACCGGGACAAATAGCATTGACAAGTATATTATATTCACCAAGTTCTCTTGCCAATGCCTTTGTTTGTCCTATAATTCCGAACTTTGTTCCACTGTATAGAGTTCTTTTCTCTTTACTGCGAACACCCCAAATAGAACTCACATTCACGATTTTACCTGATTGATTTATTTTCATATTTTTAACACATTTTTGAATCAATCTTAAAGGCGCAATTAAATTAATTGTATTAATTTGTTCAATATCTTCTGTTGTAATATCATCGATTGCTTTTATGATATTTATACCTGCATTATTAATTAAAATATCAATATTAGGTGCAGTTTTAAAATAAGTATCAATACTATTTAAATCATTTAAATCTAAGTCTTTTCTGTCGGGAACCAAAACATTAAAGGTATCTTTGATTTCATCAAAAATCGCCTTACCAATTCCTCTGCTTCCTCCTGTTAATAAAACCGTTTTTTTATTTTTCATTATAGTATCCAGATTGATTATAAATTGATTCCACAAGTTCCATTACTTTTAAAGCATCTTCACTATTCCCGTTGTATGCTTTTTTATTATTTAAAACACAATCAACAAATTCTTCTAGTTCAAGTTTCCAAGATTCATCTGTATCAAAAAATATCTTTTCTTCTCTTGGTTTTCCCATAGCAAAAGTGTCATCTTCAAATTGTCTTTTTGCGATGCTCAATGTCTCGTCACCATAACTACGGGTCCCTGACAATATACCTTCAAGATTTATATAGCCATTTTCAAAACTCATTTCAAGCAGAAATTTATGTCGCCATTGAGTTGCTGAAGAATGAATTGAAGCTAATACATTATTTTTCGTTTGCATAATTGCAAATGCATTATCTTCAACTTCTACATTCCAGTAGTTAGTTTTTACCATACTCTTAACTTCTTCGAAATCACCCGCAAAAAACCTCATTAAATCAAGCATATGAATTCCTTGATCAAGAAGGATTCCTCCACCAGATTCTTCTTTATTATTTCTCCAATTTTTGCTAAATTGATTACCACCAGCTTTTCCATAGACACCTCTCATCCACAATAACTTTCCAAAAACTTCATTTTTAATAAGTTTTTTTGCTTCAACTACTGAATGGTGATATCTATGATTAAAACCATATTTTAATATCAATGAACAATTATTTTCAACTTCAATAACTTCTTTAACCTCTTGTGAAGTTCTTGCTGGTGGCTTTTCACAAAAAACATGCAAGTTACTTTCCAATGCTTTAATAGTATATTCTGGTGCGTACTTATTAAAAGTACATATCATTACGGCATCTAATTCCACTAGTTTAAAAATATCATCAACATTATTACATTTGATAATATCAGGAAAGTCATTTAATTGAGTATCATCCACATCAAATGCAGCTATTAATTTTGTATTTGAGTTCTTTAGAATTGTCTCAGCTCTAAGCTTCCCAATTTTCCCCATACCAATTATGGCAATATTAATCATTTGCACTCAATGAAATGTAATATGAATATATAATATGATCCAAAATCATATGAAGATCTTCAACAAGACCATACTCTCCTTTTTCTGTATCCACATGAAAACTAACATCTGATAAGCCTTTTAATTTCCCTCCAGAGAAACCTGTGCAGCCAACAATTTTAGCATTCATAGTTTTTGCATATTCGACAGCTTTTATTATATTTGGAGAATCGCCACTGCAAGATATTGAAATCAAAAGATCATTATGGGTAATTACATCTTCTAGTTGCATATAAAATAAATTTTCAAAACCAATATCATTTGAAATAGCCGTACCTACAGAACAATTATCCGCTAAAGAAACAACATTAAATTTTCTAATTTTTCTTCTTTTAAGCCCTACATTAAGATCATTAGCCATATGAGAGGCAGTTGCTGCACTCCCACCATTTCCAATTACATAAATAACACCTTTATTTTTTTCTGTATTTTCAAGTAATTCTATTATTCCTTTAATTGAATCAATTTCAATACTATCTAATAATTTTTTTAGCTTTTCGATATATCCTCTTATAAATGTATCTTGACTCACTTTAATCCTTTTTGTGCTATTACTGTAGCAAATGAACTTAATAAGTTTTTTTGCAAAAATATTTGAAATTCATCAATTGCTGTTATGTTATTTGAATCTTTAAGATACTTCAAAAACCTAGGTATATTATTCGATTTCGATTCCAATATATTAACAACATCCAATACTCCAGGAGTATGTAGCTCTTTTAATATAAAATGGCTATTATTAAGTAGTATTTTGATTCCCTCTATAGATAATAGTTTATTATGTTCGACTGGATATAAGTTAGAATCTTCCCATAATGTTAATATATCAATTCCACTTCCAACTCTAATGTTTATATATAAATATCCATCATTTCCTAATAATGAATAGACTTTTTCCATAAGTTCATCTGAATCATTTGATTTTTCAATGTCTTTTATCAGCACACTATCGTCAGGTAGATCATCGGCTATACGGTTTGCAAATTCTTTTAGTTGGGGCTCTGCTAAGGCAAAGATCCAGCCTTCTTCGTTCTCTGACTGGTCAATGCGCAGCACTCGGCCCAATACTTGCCTAAAGTATAACTCTGTTCTTACTGCGCTTAAATAACAGCATACCTGAAGCCTTGGGATGTCTGTTCCTTCACTGACCATGCCAACCGAAACAATCCAGTCTTGATCTGAATATTGAAAGCCGTCAATTATGTCATGAGAATTGGGATCGTTATGGTTTACTACAGCAACACTATCTCCCCAATGCGATGAAATGTACTCAGCAATGCTATATGCATGTTCTACAGAGGCCGCTACAACCAGTCCTGCAGATCGCTTATTTGTCCTACGCAGTGTCATTAGGCGACTTCTTGTTAGAGCAATGACTTTAGTGTAAATCTCTTTTTGGTTGATCAGTTGACGATAAGAAACAGCTTCATCTTCGATAGCTTGTTGAAAAGAGGAGTATGTAGATTCAGTTTCATTGCTCATTATTTGAAATTGTTCATGGTCGACCAGTGTGATCTTAGGAGGCCGGCATACCTTATTTAAAACAGCGTCGCGTAAACCATAAATGTAGTCGGCATCAATTTTTATGGGGCTGTTAAGATAGCTAGCCAATGCTATCTTGGTCTTATCACTTCTCCATGGTGTTCCACTTAACGTGAGAATGAATCGAGCCTGGTTGTGAAGTGTTGCTTCAAGTATTGATCCCCAAGAATTACCGGATTTGTTTTCGTTATTTGAGCAATGATGTATCTCGTCAGATACCACCAGTACGCGATAATTGCTTAGTAAATGCTCAATTCTTTCCAACTGAAATGGAAAGCCTTGTTGAACAAAGCCGCTGCGCGGCAAATAACCCCATCCTGACCGACACTATCCTTGGATGCCTCAGCTTATGTGGCTTCGATAAATTCATTCAAGGAACAATATCATGAACTCACGTGAAAAACGTAAATTCGAAGACAGCTATGCCCAGTTTCAACGCTTACTGGTACTCCAAGGCTACAGCCAGGCAACCCGCGATAGCTACAATCGAGGTATTCGCAGGCTGGCTCAATGGTGCGATAAGTGCCCTGATCAACGCCTGAAGAAAGCTGATTTTGAAGCTTACTTTAGTGAGCTGCTACAAACCCACTCCTGGAGCACCATCAAGTGTGACCGTAATGCTTTTATGCGCTATTGGGAGTTGGTTT
>CAJXWI010000068.1 GCA_913062735.1 uncultured Arcobacter sp. | reverse complement strand
TGAAAAATGCGTGTGTCCACAAATGAAATAATGCAGCGGTATATGCACCTGAGCCAATTGCAGCAACCATATATCCCAACTGACTTACTGTTGAGTATGCAAGTATTTCTTCATTTTGTATGGCTACAAAACAAGTAATGTTTGAATCTTCTTTAAATAAAACAAGTTTTAGTTTTTCTTCTATGCCTGTTTTATCATAAGGTGCATTTTCGTAACGTGCATGCAAATCACATAAGTTTATTAGCTCTTTTATTTCATGTTTTTGTATTTTCCTTATTAAAATATCGCTCATTTTAACAAGCACAAGATATTGAACTTGGCTTTTGTCCTTCTGTTCCTTTGCTTTCATAACCATCTCTTAACCACCAGTCATGTCCACCCATTAATTCTTTTACTTTAAAGCCTAATTTACTCATATTTAAAGCGCCTCTTGTAGAACCATTACATCCAATACCGTCACAATACGTAATATAAAGCGTGTTTCTATCAAAATCTTTCGTTGAAGTTTCATTCATATCTTGATGATAAAGATTAATACTAGAAGGAATATGTGAGCGATCATAGGCTTCTTTTCTTCGTACATCAATTACAAGAATATCTTCTTTATTTTTCATATCCATAAATAAATCTGAAGAATCCATTTCGTATTTTAATTTGTTTTCGTAGTGAGAAATTTGTGTTTTCATATTAATCCTTTTTTCTTGAGAGTATTATATCACTAGAGAAAAATTAATTCTTCACTATTCTTATTCAATTTGTTATCTATTCTTATTCATTTTATACTCTTTTTATATTATAATAGAAAATGCATAAAAAATTAACCAATTTAATACACAGTAAACTAGCCAATGATTTGATGTCTTATATTTATGATAATATTCAAAGTGATATTAATATGGATGAAATGGCAAAAGATTTTTCCATTAGCAAATGCCATTTCCATAAAATATTTAAAGAACAAACAGGCATGGCAATATATGAAACGATTAAATCTATTCGTTTACAAAAAGCCAGCAATATTTTAATTACGAATAAGTACTCAAATATTAGTGAAATTGCTAATATGTGTGGCTATAGTTCACAAACATCTTTTATAAGAGCTTTTAAACAAAGGTTTTCTCAAACGCCTACGTATTGGAGGAAGGGTGGATATAAAGAGTATTCAAATAATATTATTAGCTCACTTACAAACAATAAAAAACCTTCTATTGATTTCTCTTCTTTGGAGCAAAACCTTATAAAAGTAAAACCACGAATGGCTTATTATATTAGGCAAAAAGGCTACAGCCCAAATTATAAACAAACCTGGGAAAAATTAAAAGCATGGGTATATAGTAACGACATAAAAGAATACGAACAAATTGGAATATATCATGATAATCCAACCTTGACGCCTCTTAAAGAGTGTAATTATGTAGCTTGTATTGTTCCTAGTTCCGATACTTTAAATTTAGGTTCTACTTCTTTGCCACAATTAGAAATACAAGAGTGTTTATGTATTACTTTTAAAATTGAATGTTTGCATGAAGATATTCTTTTGTTAATACAATGGGTGTATCATGAATGGCTTCCAAACAGCGGTTATGAAACCATAACCATACCTTCCTATATTATAAAAGAAAATGAAGATTTCGCTTCTTCAAATAATATTATTAAAGGCATATACCATGTACCTGTAAGGTATGTATAAAATTAGTAAATATTCTTTAAACTTAAGTATGCTTCAAAGTGCAAATATGTTAATATTCCAAAATGATTAAACAAAAAGAATTATATAAATGCCATTAAAAAATTTAAATGAAGAACAGCTAAATGCTGCCACATGTGAAGCGGGAAGAAACCTTATTATTGCAAGTGCTGGTACAGGGAAAACCTCTACTATAGTAGGAAGAATAGGGCATTTAATTAATTCAGGGGTAAAAGCTGAAGATATTATGCTTTTAACCTTCACAAATAAAGCTGCTGCTGAAATGGTTGAGAGAGTTGCTAAGTTTTTTGGTATGGATATGGCCAAATCAATGATGGCAGGAACTTTTCATTCTGTTTCTTATAAACTACTAAAAGAACTTGACGTAAAAATCACACTGAAACAACCAAGTGAATTAAAAACACTCTTTAAATCAGTGTATGAAAAACGTGTTTTTTATCACAGAGATGATGAAACCAATCCTTATGATGGGGGTTATTTATACGATATGTATTCGCTGTTTTTAAACTCCACTCATGGAGAAGAGTTTGATGCGTGGATAATTGATAGAAATGAAGGGCATGAACTTTATACGCCTATTTATACTGATGTAGTAAAAGAGTTTAATGAGTTGAAAATTAAATACTCTTATGCCAATTTTGATGATTTATTAACCCTAATGATTGATAAACAAAAAGAGACAGAGTTTTCTTATAAAGAAATTTTAGTAGATGAATATCAAGATACCAATCCCTTACAGGGTAAGTTATTAGAAGGCTTTAAACCTAAGTCTTTATTTTGTGTAGGAGATTATGACCAAAGTATTTATGCTTTTAATGGTTCTGATATTGGAATTATTTCTTCTTTTGCCACGCGTTATGAGGGTGCAAAAGTATTTACATTAAAAAAGAATTATCGCTCTACTAAGCCTATTTTAGATTTGGCAACAAAAGTAATCGAACACAATGAACGAATTTATGATAAACATTTGGAAGTATTTAGAAAAGATGCTTTGTACAAACCAAAATTATTGATGTTTTCAGAACTCTTTGATCAATATGAGCATATTTCAAAACTGATTTCACAAAGTACAACACCAAAAGATGAAATTGCAATTATTTTTAGAAACAACTCAAGTGCTGATGGTATTGAAGTGAATTTAAGAGAATATGATATTCCTGCACGAAGAAAGGGTGGGCATAGTTTTTTTGATTCATTAGAAGTGAAATTCATACTTGATATTATGAGTTTATTAATGAACCGTAATGATATGATGAGTGTTATTCATATTTTGGAATATGGAAAAGGTATTGGAAAAGCCATTGCTAAAGATATCTTTGATGCATTAATGAAACTGGGAAATGGAGATTTATTTACCGGTTTATTTAATCCTGACCCCAATGTTAAAAACCCTTATTTAAGTGCTAAGTCTAAGAATATTCAATTGGGATTATTTGATGATTTTATTGAATTAGGTTCGGTTGCTAAGTTTAAAGATTGTGGTTTTGAAGAAAATTTTTTAGGAAATGCTATTTTAAAACATCCTAAATTGTCTTATGAAGGTGGACAGTTTTTATATGAGTTTTATTTAATTGTAAAATCCTTAAAAAGAGTAACTAATCCCAATTCTTTAATTGAGCATGTTATTAAATCTAAGTTATTTGCCCATCTAAAAGAAATACTCTCAACTAAAAGAGGGACATTAAAAGATGGAAATTTAGACCCTAAGCTAAAATTAGCGGCGGAGCTTAAGATTGGAACTAAAGCGCTTTTATTAAAAAAACTAGCAACGCACTATAAAGAATTGCACAAGTTTATTAATGCCATGGTTTTAGGTGGAGGAGAAATGAGTGCAGGTGAGGGCGTTCACTTACTTACTGTTCATGCTTCTAAAGGTTTGGAGTTTAAAGAAGTTTATATTATTGATTTAATGGATGGAAGATTTCCTAATAGAAAACTAATTGCAAAGGGCGGTTCTGTTGAAGAAGAGAGACGTTTATTTTATGTAGCAGTTACAAGAGCTAAGGATATTTTGTATTTGTCTTATGCCAAATATGATCGTGTTAAAAAAATTGATTTTATTCATTCTCAGTTTTTACGTGAAGCTGGTTTGGTTTCAGGTGGGGAATCAAAAGAAGAGAAAGAGAAAAAATAAATTACAGATTTTGTATTTGTTCTTTAATCTTATCCATTGGCATGATTCTTGAACGTACACGGTTTTTACCTGATTTTTTTGCAGCATAAAGAAGATTATCGGCTGTTTGTAATACATCATCAATACATGTATCGTCTTTCATTTGAGCCACTCCAAAACTAGCAGTGATTCCGATTTTTTTAGTATCATTATGTGTGAAGGCTTGTTGTAAAGCAGCTCTTAAAATTTCTGCTTTGATTCTTGCTTCTTCTAAATTACATCTTGGAAGAGTAATTGCAAACTCTTCTCCTCCTAAGCGTCCAAAAATATGTTCTTTTCCCAGATGAGGTTTAAAAGCGTTAACAAACATTTTTAATATTTCATCTCCAATATTATGGCCATAAGTATCATTAATTTGTTTGAAATTATCAATATCAATCATAATAAGAGATAAGTTTTCATTGCATTCATTTGCACGTAAGAATTCTTGTTTGCTTAGATGAAAAAAGTTTCTTCTGTTGTTTATTTTTGTTAAATAATCCGTGTTCGCAACAGCAAAAAGCTTTTTATGAGCGATTTCAAGTTTTTTAAGAGTAATTTTTGTTTGCCTGGTTTTTAGATCAACCAGGCGTTCTAGTTGTTTTTTATTAATATTTAGAAATTTTTGAAATTTATAGATTAAAAAGAAAATGAACAATAAAGAAGTAATTATTACAAGGTTATAGACTAAGATTTTCTTTTTTCCTTCTTCTAAAATGGTATAAGATTTTTTACTTTTAATAGAAAAAGTATAGTTCATATTTTTATCAAAAAAATGCATGCGGTTGAATATTCCTTCATCTAAAAATACAGAGGTAAGTACGATTTTCTTAAAATCTTTTGTTTCTACTATTTTTGAATCTTGCTCATTAAAACGAATATTTTTTAAATGTTCATTGCTAAAGATGTTTGCATTGAATTCTTTAAATTCTTTATTTTTTATTTCTTTTGCAAGATAAAAATAACCATTGGATATTTGTTTTGCGTCTGAAGTAGAAATGTGTTCTCTTGAGACAATATGAAAGGTATTATTTATTTTAATAATACTAGAGTTTATATTTTTTTCTTTAAAATGATTTTTTATATTTTTTTCCAAAAGTGAAAGATTGATATTAGAATTAAGTGGACTGTTTAAACTATAAACAGCTTTATTATCTAAGTTGGTAACGAGAATAAAACTTAACTCTAAATGATTAAGTGCCATGAGATCAAAACTGTAGTAATTATTTGTATAGGCTGAATGTTTATTAAAAATAAAATTATATAAAGCATTGTCTTTTGAATACTCAAACGCTAAATTTTGCGTGTTCTTTATGTTTCTTATCAAGTTCTGAAGTAAGTGTTTATTGTTCTTTGTATTCATTTTTGATTCAATATTTTCAAGTAGAGAGGAAAAGTAAAAATAAGAAAATATGCTAATAACAATAGTTGAAATAATTGCAAAAGTAATAAATATAAAGTTCTTCTTTTGTGAGCTTAAAGGCATGATTTATCTTTAAAATAATTTTATTTTAGTATATCAGAAAAGTTTGAAATAATTGCAATAAATGACAGATACAAAGTGTATAATTTTTTAATAAAATATTAACGTAAACAATTTTTGGTTATAATCGCGATAATAATGATTATATAGGATTTTAAATGAGCGATAAATACGAACCAGCAAAGATAGAAGATGACTATTATGCACTTTGGGAAAAACGAGGTTATTTCGAAATAGATGGTAATAAAAACATACAAGAAAAAGATAAAAACTTTTCTCTTATGATGCCTCCTCCTAATGTCACTGGTTCATTACATATTGGACATGCTTTAACGTTCACATTACAAGATATAATTACGCGTTATAAGCGAATGGATGGCTATAAAACCTTATGGCAGCCTGGAACGGATCATGCGGGAATTGCTACACAAAATATTGTTGAAAAACAACTATTAGCAGCAGGTACTTCAAAAGAAGAAGTTGGACGTGAAAAGTTTCTAGAACATGCGTGGAAACAAAAAGAAGTTAGTGGTGGAAATATAGTTCATCAAATGAGAAAACTAGGTGTTACTCCTGCATGGAAACGTGAACGATTTACTATGGATGAAGGATTAAAAGAAGCGGTTAAAGAAGCTTTTGTATCTTTATTTAATGATGGACATATTTCACAAAATAATTATATGGTAAATTGGTGTACACACGATGGCGCTTTAAGTGATATCGAAGTTGAACATGAAGAGGTTCAAGGAAAGTTTTATACTATGGTATATAAACTTAAAGATGATGCTGGACAAATTGAAGTAAAAACAACCAGACCTGAGACCTATTTTGGGGATACTGCTATTATGGTTCATCCTGATGATACTAGATACAGTGCGCTTGTAGGAAAAGAGGTATATTTACCTTTAACTAACAGAAGCATAAAAATTATTACAGATGCTCATGTTGATATGGAAGTGGGAACGGGTATTGTTAAAGTAACACCAGCTCACGATCAAAACGATTATGAAGTAGGAAAAAGACACGATTTAGAATTTATTAAAGTATTTGATGAAAAAGGTATTTTAAATGAATATTGTGGAGAATTTCAAGGTTTAGAGAGATTAGAAGCAAGAAATGTTATTGTTAAAAAACTTCAAGAAGAAGGTTATATTACTGATATTGAAGACCATGTTCATCAAGTAGGACATTGTTACAGATGTAAAAATATTGTAGAGCCTTTTATTTCTCAACAATGGTTCTTAAGCAATGAAATGGCTCAAAGTTCAATTGATAAAACAAAAGAGCAAACGGCTGAGCGAGCAAAAGAAGGTACAAGTTTATTTCATCCTCCTCATTGGATTAATTCTCATACTGCATGGATGGATGAATTAAGACCTTGGTGTATTTCTAGACAATTATGGTGGGGACATAGAATTCCAGTTTTCACGTGTAATGAAAATAAATGTAATCACCAATGGGCTGATAAAGCTGATGAGCCAGAAGCTTGTCCTAAATGTAATAGCAAAGATTATACACAAGATCCAGATGTTCTTGATACGTGGTTTTCATCTGCTTTATGGGCAATGTCACCTTTGGGTTGGGGAAATAATGATAAATTAAAAGATTTATACAATGAAAATGATGAAAAAGATTTTTATCCAAACTCTTTATTAATTACTGGTTTTGATATTATGTTCTTTTGGGTTGCACGAATGATGATGATGGGGGATCACTTTAAGAAAGAACTTCCTTTTAAAGATATATATATGCATGCCTTAGTAAGAGATGAAAACGGTGCAAAAATGTCAAAATCAAAAGGAAATGTAATTAATCCTTTAGATATGGTTGAAGAGTTTTCAGCAGATATTGTACGTTTTTCACTGGCTTATTTAGCGGTTCAAGGTAGAGATATTAAACTTGGGAAAAAACACCTAGATTTATACCGAAACTTTACAAATAAGTTTTACAATGCAGCTAACTTTTTTATTATGAATTTAGAGAATCAAAATGAAGCAAATAATACTAATATTCCTATTAAATTTGCCAATTTAGAAGACATAGAAATTAAAACAGCTCTTGGTAAATATATGTTATCTAAACTCTCAATTGCTACACAAGATGTTAGACTTGCATTAGATACCTATAAGTTTAATGAAGCAGCGGCTGCTTTATATAAATTTGTTTGGAATGAATTTTGTGATTGGGGTATTGAGTATTCAAAAGCTTCGAAAGATTCATTATTTGAATTGGGAGCTATTTTTAAAGAAACGCTTAAATTAACTTCTCCTTTTATGCCATTTATTGCAGAGTACTTATACCAAAAACTCTCACTAACTACATTAGAAGACTCTGAGTCGATTATGATTAAATCGTACCCTAAAGTGCTTAAAAGAGATTTAGAAGTTGAAAAAATGTTTGCTTATATTGAAGAAGCAATTACATCTGTACGGCGTGCAAAAGTAATTATTGATATGGGAAACAGTAAAATTTCAAAAGCCTATATTAAAATTGATGTTAGTATTGATAAAGAAGTAGCTAAACCTTTTATTGAAAAACTTGCAAAAGTCGAAGAAATAGAATTTGTTGATGCTAAGATTGAAAATTCAATTACCGATGTTTCTAATAATTTAGAAGTATATTTACCAACATCAGAAATTGATATGACACCTATTATTAATAAATTAAGCAAACAAAAAGAAAAAACGCAAAAAGAATTCGATAAACTAAATGGAATGTTAAGCAATGAACGTTTTGTTGCAAATGCTCCTGCTGAAGTTATTACTGCTAATAGAAAAGCGCTTGAAGAAGCACAAAATAAATTAGAGAAAATCAATAATGAACTTAAGGCAATAATGTAAAATAAAACAGCATCGCTGTTTTGTTCAAGATAAATACAATAGGATTTTAATGAGATTAGTATTCACTGTTTTAATTTTATTCGTATTTACTGCTTGTAGTACAACACAAAAAGACTACAGTACTTTTTTTCAAACCCAATCGGCTACTATTATGAAAAGCAATTATGTAAGTTCAATAAAACTGCTTTTAACATTACAAGAGAAACTTAATATTAGAAATCCCAATTCTTATAATCATGAAAAAAATCAAGAAATGACTTCTTTGATTAAAAATCTATCAAATAATATTTCACTCAAATTTAAGAATCAAAAGATTACGGATTATAAGATATATTTAAACTTGGCATTTTCAAAAGAAAATATCAAAAACAGAAATGATTATTTGATTCTTGGAATTTATTATTTGATTTATCAATCCTATGAAATTAATAAAGGGCATAAACTTACCTCTTATTTTTATAATATTGATAAGTTAAAAAAGCTGCATCATAATTTACAAGTGATTAAGTGGAAAATAAAATCGGCCAAAAAATTAGATGGTTCCTATATGTTTTTAACCTGGCAAAATAATTGGCAAATTGAATTAGCAAAAAAACTAAAAAAGAATAAGAATATTAAATTAATTGCTTTAGAAAACTTGGAATATATAAAAAACAAAAAAGAAAGTTTTTTATCTTCTTCTAATTTTTCTTTTGAAGTTATATTAACTCAAATGATAGACAAATCAAATAACTCTTTAAAAATATTAGATGTGGATGTTAGCGATGTTGGTTTTGATGCTTTAAAAAGTATTTTTATTTTCTTATAAAAATACTATTTAAGTTTATTTACAAAAGTATACATAACAGGTAAATACACCAAATTAAGTACTGTCCCCCAAGCAAGTCC
>CAJXWI010000067.1 GCA_913062735.1 uncultured Arcobacter sp. | reverse complement strand
GTTTAGAAAATTTTCAATTGCAGGTGTGCTCATAATAGCATCACCTAACCATGTGGGTACTTCAATTAATAGTTTCATTTATAATTTTTATTAATTATTTACTATACCGTGCTGAAACAACCAATCTTCTTCCAAATACTGATTGTAAGCTTCCTGCATATTCCCAAAATTGCTTTTCTTCTTCATCTATAGATTTTTTCTTTTTTCTTTGACAATATAGTTTTTGAGGAAGTCCAATCAAATATTCAAAAAAGTGTTTAGGTTTTTTTTCTGGAATATCATATAACTTAATATCAGAATATCCAGCTAGTTTTAAGTACAAATATAGTTGGGGAAAAGTCCATGGCATAATATGCATATGATTTCCACGTTTTATCTTACCAGCTAGGCAAGGGAAACTAGGGAAAAATCCATTTAATATATATTTAAGTTTTGAACCAGGATACCAAGTATTTGGAGTAGTCACTATTAGAATCCCTTCAGGCCTAAGATGTTCTTTTGCACTAGTCAAAAGAAGAAGTGGGTTACCAACATGTTCTATCCCTTCACAGGTAACAATAGCATCATATTTACCAAGATTATTTGGTATACCATAGTCTAAATCAGCATTCGAGAAATTTTCATACCCATTAGGTTTATCTTCAAACAAATCAAGCCCATCTAGTGTATGCTCAAAATTTAATTTTGATTTTAGCCATCCGTTTCCACAAGGTGTATCTAAAATTATATTCGGTTTTACTTCATTTAATATTCTTCCAACTACTGACATGTATGGTTTCACTACGTTTTTCCTTTTGTATCTTACATCATATAATATATTTTTAACAAGTTGAATATATTGTACTTGATTTTATTTAATTTTTCCTGATTTAATAATAAATTATCTGGAGTATTTACGATAAAAATATTCCTCTGAATTATTCATAATATAATGTCACTATTCTATTTTTATAATTAACAGATATGAATAATTATAACAGCAGGAAAAACAACTAAAAATACATCGTATCAACTGAAAAGCAAGCCTCTTTTTTAATTATAAAATCTTGATTTTTATACTCTAACTTTAACAAATACATAAGAAACCTTCAGGACTTATACTTTTAAATCAAGTTCAACATAAAGAAAATATTATGATCTATGTCTTTATAAAAATTAATATATTTTTAACAAAAAGACTCAAAAAGTTTCAATAGCAGGCGTACTACGATTACATTACCTAACCATAGAGAAAAGTAATTCAACTATTACTTTTATTATTTACTTCATTTATAACCTTTACTGTTTGTTTAACATTTTCCTCAATACTAAAGTTCTTTACAATTTTCAGGTTCTGCATCTTAATAGTATTTAAAGTAGTTTCATTATTTAAAATCTCATCAATTTTTTCCACAATACTGTAATCCTTAGATGATTCCATAACAAATTTGGAGTCTAGTATTTCATGAGCCCCATTCTGTTTAGTTGTAATAACAACATTCGAATAGCTCATTGCTTCTAAAACAACATTAGAAAAAGGCTCATATCTAGTTGGAAATAGAAAAATATCACTTACAGTATAAAAAAAATTAACATCATTTCTCGGCCCAGTAAAAAAAACTTTATCATCTAACTTTAACTCACGCGCCAGATTCTTATAAAAATTGAGTTGTTTTTCTTTACCAATAATAAAGGCTATGAACTTTTGGTATTTCAATTTTGAGAGTATTTTCAAAAAATCTTCAACACCTTTCCTTTTAAAGCCACTACCTACATATGTAAAAATTTTTTGATTTTTATCTTTTTTCAAAACAAATTCTTTGTTTATTTCGAAATAAGCTTTTATGAAATCTGGTTTTTCGATTTTAACTCCGTTGTATATAACTACGATTTTAGATTCAGAAATACCAAAAGTATCAATGATTTGGTTTTTAATCATATTCGAATTTGCAATAATCTTTTTAGCATTTAAGAAGCATTTTTTTTCTAGATACAAATACACATAGTGTAATAGATTAATTTTTGATTTCTTCTCAATACTTAAAAAAACCTTGTGAACACCATCACCTGCTCTATAAATATCTGGACATGAGATACGTTCTAATGAAAAATAAATATTGTCTTCTTTACCTTTACATACTTGATAATTAAACAACAATACCCGCATCCAAGAGGGAAGAAACTTAGGTACATTTGAGTAAATTATTTCATGCAAAACATTCGATTTCTGTAACTGTTCAGAAAGACGAGACAAATAGTTTTCTGCACCCCCAAACTTAGTTTTATTTGATCGTATTAACTTAAGATTTTGCACAAGTGTTTAACCCAATATTTTCTTTAGTAAAACTTTTATTTAATAAGATTCCCCAAATAAGTACAGTTAGTAGTGCAAATTCATATCTAAAAGTAATATTTGCAAAAGACATAATAAAAGTAACTGCAAAAAAGAGTATTCCAATGTTGAAATAGGAACTTAGAGTTACATTTTCCCTTCGAAGTTGAAGTAATCGAAATAATACAGAAAAAATAAATGCTAGATAAGTAAACAATCCAAAAACACCTCTTTCAAGTAACATATCCAAAAATGTATTATGAGTATTATCTATATAATCCATAACAGATTCAGGAAAATAATCTTTAGGATTAAAGAAAATTGAATTTCCAACACCTATCCCAAAAAAGATATTATGTTCACTCCAAATATAAATGGCACTTAGCCACAACTGGACCCTATGAATATCAGAGAAGCCTATTAACATTTTACGTGCGACATGAGAATCCTTAAAGACGAATATGGTTAATCCAAGTATCACACATCCAAAAAACATTATATATATAATATTTCGAAGATTTAACTTGTTATTCAAAGAAAGCATTATTAATACGATTATCGGTAAAGTATAAATTGCCATTCTACTTCCACCAAAAATAATACCTATAAAAGAAAGTATTAAACTCACATAAATGAGATATCTAGAAATTTCATGCCTACAATACAATAAACTTGCAGATAATATAAACATCAAAGAAATATAAACAGCCGATCGATTCGCCGAACCAACAGATTTTAATTTTACATGAACTTCAGCATTCATAAAATTAAATAATCCCCAGATAATTGTAATGACAAAGGTTAATAATAAAATCATTAAAAGAAAATGAATATTTACCTTCGAAAAATCTATACTTCGAAAAATAAGAAAAACAAAGACTATTCTTAGCACACCAGACCATTGGCTTAATGATTCCTCTAGATTCACACCTATAAATATTCCACAAATAACTATTACTAAATGCAATAAGAGAATTATACTTATAAAGTCAATTGTAATTTTTATATTTTTTGAAATATAAAAATAAGTGAACAAGACAAACATGCTATACATTGAAAATTGTTTTAATGCCTCTGATAAAGGTAAAGAAAATAGAAATAAAAAAATCATAATATAAAATATTTTATCTACAGTTAATAATTTAGATTTAAAACTACAACTCTTTAATGAACTTATCATATAAGTCACTCCTTTTTGTGTAAGAAAATTTTTTAACCAATTTATTCATAAGTAGTACTTTTTCATTGCGTAGCTTAGAATTAAAATTTATCTCTTTTATTGTATCGGCAAATGACTTTGCGTTATTTTTGGATAGATAAATTTCATTTTCACTTGCTATTAAATTGATAGTTGGATAATCAACTGCAAGAACTGGTATTTTTGTTGACATATATTCAAACAATTTCATAGGTGATGTTAAGTATTTAGATTGTATGTTATTCCCTAAAGGTAATAATAATACGTTTGACTCATTTAGAACATCTTCTATATACTTGTTATTAACGAACCCTAAATAATCCACCCTACTTTCGTCAATACTGTATTTGTTTATAAGTCCATAAATATATTCTTTACTTTCACTATCACCTTTACCTCCAGCAATTCGTAATGTATATTTATCATCTAACAGAGAGAATGAAGCAAATATTAGTTCGATATTCTTCCATATATTAAATTGGCCTAAATAAGTGAGCACAAAATTCTCTTTAAACTTTATATTTCTAAATCGTTCCAACTCCACGCCATTTGGTAATATTACAAAGCGTTTTGGAAGTTTGTTAAATTCCTTTTCATATAATTCTACTTGAGAATAATTTGTAAAAATCAATGCATCAGTTTTTTCTAAGCACGCAAGGGAACTATCTCTTGAGACTCTATCTTTTAATAAGTGAGGAAAAGACTCTTCATGCATCTCATGAAAAAGATGTTCATTATTAAAAAAATTTCTAAAAAAAGATATTTCATTTATTTTTTTATGATGTCTTGTGATTATAATTTTATTATTATTATCTTTTCTAATTTTAAATAAAAACTTTATCTTATTCAGCAGTTTATTAATTTTAGAAGTTTTTTGATATAAGATAGTTATTGAGGAATCATTTATATATTCTAGTATAGAATTTAATTCGTCCACATTTTCATAAACACCATGTAGAAATACTTGATACCCCTTTTTAGATAAAAAATAATAATCTTTAATTACTTGAAGCGTTTGGGCAGACTTAAAAGAAAGATTTAAATTATGGAAGTAGTATATTTTACAATTTTTCATTAAGTACACCCAATACATTTTCATAAGTTATATTTATCATACCTCGACATTTTTTAACACCATTATCATAAAAGATGTCATGATTAGTGTCCGAAATGACAATGTTCTCACCCATGAATTGCTTGCCCTCAACATTCAAATAGGTGCTCTCCATCTTATAATTATCCCAAGGACCCCAATAAACTGGCTCGCTTCCTCCCATCAAAGCAAAAACCGGCGTGTTGACTGCAGCTGCCATATGCATAGGCGCTGAATCAATACCAAAATAGAACTCACTTCTTGATGATAAATAAGCAAGTTGTCGCAGGCTTAACTGGCCCATGAAATTTATTGGTTGACTTTTACAAAGTCTAATAATCTCATGTACTCTATTTTGTTCAATTTTATCAGGAGAGGCAGTGATTATAATTCTTTTCCCTTTATTATCCTGCAAATAATCTATCACTTTTGCCATTCTCTCATCTTCCCAACATTTAAACATCCATCTAGATACAGGATGAATTTGAATAAAAGAATTCACATTAAATTTTTCAAGTAATTGATCAACAATTTCTATATCATCTTGATCCCAATAAATAGAAACATGTTTACTTACAATACTTTTTTCAAGTAAGGTTATAAATTGTAAATCCTTATCAATAGTATGGACCTTAGAGTAATCATCTCCATGCTTATCAAAAACATTTATATACTTTAGAATTCCATTTCTTGGTTTAAACCCAAGTTTCAATTTAGACTTACTAAATAAAGAAGTTAAGATACCTCTATCACCTTCAGTCAAATTAATAATAATGTCATAATTTGTTTTTCGAATGCTCTTAATATAATCTAATTCAAGTTTAATTTTTGTAATTAAATTAGTTTTTATCCTTCTGTTATAAACGATAAGTCTGTTAATATTTGGATTTAGGGACAGCATATCCTTACATTCAGCATTAATAGCAAAGTCTATCTGAGGATGATCATATATTTCCGTTAAATTTTCAATTAAAGGGGTACTTAAAAGAACATCTCCAATATTTCTAAATTTTATTAAAAGTATTTTCATGTAAGTATGTGCTCCCAATAAAACATATGTATTTTGTAATTAATAAAATCTTTAACATTTCTAGGAGAAAGAGCCTTCTTATTCCATGATTTAGTTTTAGATAGGGATATATTAGGTTTTTCAAACTTTAGAAACTTTCTCCACTTAGTTCCAATATCAATTGTAAAATAACCATCAGATTTTTCACCATACAGTATAAATTTTATTTTGCTATTACTGTTGCTATCTATATCGGAGAATTGTTTTTCTGGGTCCAAATTGATATCAAACCGAAGTAACAAATCTTCAATAAAATCTTTTCTCATTATCGATGGATTCAAACTAAAAGCATTGGAATAACAATAGCTTTCATCAATTAAATTGAATTTACTATTTCTACTCAAAAAAAATCTAATAGATTTAATAGTATCATCACACATTAATTTAAGAACTAAATCTTTATTTATAATTTTCTTGAGTAACCAATCATCTTCCAAATGCAAGAAGTATTCACTTTCAACTTGTTCCCAGCACCATTTTTACTGCTTTAGGAAAAGATGCAGTTTTTGGAGTATTCACAATTATAGTTTTAAAATATCTTTTACAAACGAGGATTACATCATCCACAGTATGTGATTCGTCACCGATTGGATCAATATTAATAATTAGTCTAGTGCTATCAAATTGATGTAAGAATCTCTTAAAAAAAGACTTTAAAGTCAAATTAATAACTTCAGGTCTAATTGTTGCTGTCATGGTAATATCAAGATTATTTAACATTTAATATTTGCCTATAGACCTTCATGATTTTGTTGGTCATGCAAGTTTTTGAAAAATTGTCAACTATATAACTTCGTGTATTCAACTCAGTATTCCTCTTATTTTTTATAAAAGATTCCGTTGCTTCAACTAATGCAGCTAAATTATTTGTATCAACTAAAGAAAAATTATCATCATTGTATAAATCTCTCGTGCTACCAGCATTTGTAGCAACCACTTTCTTATTCATTAATAATGCTTGCATAACAGATTGAGGAACACCTTCTTTTGAGTCAGATGTTAGTGTAAATATATCTAAACTTGATAGAAATTTTGCAGCTTCATCAATGTGACCCAGCAAGAAAACTGATTCTTGAAGGTTCATTTTTTTTATTTTTTCCTCAATTTCATCTCGAATTGGACCGTCTCCTGCAATAAAAAATTTTAAATTCGTATGTCTAGTTGTTAACTCTGCAGCCATTTCTACAAATAAATCATGTCTCTTAAATTTTCTTATAACAGCAAGAATACCAATACTTATTACATTATTATCAACATTTAATTTGTTCCTTTCAGCTTCTGAATCAAACAAAATTGGATCAAAAATTTCCTCATCAATACCAGTGGGAATAGATATTATTTTTTGAGGGTCAATTCGATTAAATTCAATCATATCAGTTCTGACACTCTCTCCTGTTGTAAAAACGAAATCTGCAAGCTCATTAATAAAATTAAATCGCCTACTGTTAATCAGGTTTGACAGATGTCTAGTTCTAATAAATTTTGAACCAGATAATTTGGCGGCAATCCCACCCACCCAGGTATCTTTCCCACTATGAGTATTCACAATATCAATTTGATAATCTTTGATAATCTTTATTAATGAAAACATTGTTTTTAAATCAACATTACCTCTAAAAGGTAATATAAAAACCTTTATACCATTATTAATTGCTTGATCTTTAATTTTAGAATTAACTTTGCAAGCCAAAAACACTTCAACTCCTTGTTCTTGAACAGCCAACATCTCATTTATGATTCTAATTTCCTGTCCACCCCATCCATCGGACCATTCTGTATGTAAAACCTTAATTTTCCTCATATTGTTCCTCATTTAATGTATTTCCAAAACGTATATTGTGAGTATAGCTTTGATATTATAAAGCCATTCCAACCATCTAGAAATCCTTTTTTTAAGAAAAAAAGTTTGAAAAATGTCCAATAAGGATTAAGTATAGCTTTAATGAAATTTTTCTTTTTAGTACTCAAACTTGAATATCTATTTTGCTTTTGTACGAAATCTTCAATACTATCATAAGCAAGATGGAGCATATGATTCTTTAGATGTCCCGCTTTACTTTTCAAATGTACACTTTCATGTACTGGCACATCATTAAATTTTCCTGAATTTTTATTAAAAAGTCTTAAGCTATAATCTGGATATAATCCACATGTTTTGATATTTGTACCCCAAAAATTATTGAGTCTTGCAATAAAATATCCATTATACATTGGATTATCCAATACATTAAAAATCTCATTTCTCAAGTCACTCGTAATTCTTTCATCACTATCTAAAACAAATACCCATTCATTTGATGATAACTCAATTGCTTTATTTTTTTGAGCAGCAAACCCAAGCCATGATTGATGATAAACTTTTGCACCCAATTCTTCAGATATTTGACAAGTTCTATCACTTGAACCACTGTCAAGTATTATTACTTCATCCGCAAATAAAGAAGACTTAATTGCATCAGAGATGAAATTCTCTTCATTTTTTGTAATAATTACAACGGATAGTTTATTTATAGAGTTTTTCATATTGATTCTTCCAACGTTTATGTAGCCAAAACCATTCATTTGGTTTTTCTTCAATGATTTGTTCCGTAATCAAAGCTTGCTTTTTTACAGAATTTAGAATATCTTCATCTTTATCATCGCTAACTTTTGTTTGTATAGGATTATAAAAAGTAATTTCAAAAGTTTCGTGATCAAATGTTTTAATAAACCCAGGAATAATAATAGCATCAAATTTTCGAGCTAGGATTGCTGCACTTGGAGTATGTCTTGCTTTTTTACCAAAAAAGTCTATTAATAAACCTTCTTTTTCTGCAGTGTTTTGATCAACTAAAATGCCCAGAGATCTGTTTTGTTTTAAAGCTTTCATCATACCTTTCATAGCTCCATCTTTACTAATAAGTTCCACATCAAACTGTTCTCTATTTTTAGTTAAAATTGTATTCATTACTTTTGAGTCTAAGTCACGTCCCACAATAGAGACAGCAGAAAACTTAACAGCAATTGCTAAAGATAGAAGTTCCCAGTTACCATAATGGGCAGTAGTAACTATTACTTTTCTTTTTGTTTTAATTGCATTCTCTAAAGCTTCTGTATTTTTAAAAACAACTTTACTTAAAATTTCTTCTTTAGTAGCACCTTGATTTTTCACAAACTCAGATAAATTATATAGAATATTTTTATAACAGTCTTTAATAATTTGTTCTTTTTCTTTTTCACTTTTTTTATTCTCAAAGGCCAAGTCTAAATTAACGCGAGCTACATGTCGATGCTTTTTGTCCAAACTATATGCAATAAATGCAAAAAATCCAAGTAAACTTTTAGTAAGGCCAGTAGGCATATATTTAATAAAAAATCTAAAACAGTAAAATAAAAATAAGTAAATGTTATCCATCAAGTAAACTCTTT
>CAJXWI010000066.1 GCA_913062735.1 uncultured Arcobacter sp. | reverse complement strand
TTTATTTATCATAATGTTTTTTATATCGTTTGCAACGAGGGAATAATCAATGAAAGAATCTTTTTTGTAAGCATATATAAATGAGGTATCAATGATTACTTCTTGTTCGTTTATTCTTTCTTTTGGAAGAATTCCTATGATGCAATTGAATCTTAGTTCTTTGATTTGTATTTTCATTGTTTAGTCCTTTTATATATAGGGAGTGATTTTTGTTTTGTAAAAAATTGGGTGTAAGGGTTTGTAGAAGTCAAAACTCAGGAAGAAAAGGCCATTTATATGGCCTTTTCTTCCTTCCCATTAAACAATCTCAGTATATTAGGTATATGTTTATAATAAATGATAAACATAATTAAATACATAGGCACATTAGAGTTTATTTCTAAACCATTGTTTAGGACTAGAGCAGATAATACTACGGCTAATAAACCAAGTAGAGATGAGATTGAAGAGATTTTAAGTACTTTTGCACAAAAAGCCCATACGATTCCACCTATTAATGTAGGAATAGGAAGTAGTACTAAAAATACACCCAATCCTGTTGCTACTCCTTTCCCGCCTTCTAAACCTAAATAAATACTGTAACAATGTCCAATAATTGATAATACTGCTACAGCCCATAAACTCTCCATACTTAAACCATAAGCAGATGCAATTAATAAAATAATAGTACCTTTTATTGCATCAAGAACTAAAGTGGCACCTGCAAGTTTTTTAGCCAAAGAGGGATTACTTTCTTTTACTACTCTTAAAACGTTTGTGGCTCCAATAGATTTACTTCCAAGTTCTTTGATATTAACCCCTGCAAATGTTTTTGCCAAAAGTAAACCAAAAGGAATAGAACCAACTAAATACGCTAATAAATAAAAAAACAGATTTTCATTTATAAAATCCATACAAACCTTCTTTCAAATAATCTTTTTTATAAAATGATGACCTTATATATATGTAACATTCAAAGTAATATTAAATTTTAAAGTAATTTTTTATAATTTAAAAGGATTATAACAAAAATTTAGTTATATTCGCATATAAAATAGTATTACTTAAGGCTTAAGAAAATGAATATTTTTAAGCGCAAAGGGTGGAATTGAATTTAAAACAAAAAGTATTGGCTTTAAAAGAAGAATTAGATGTAACTATTGTTGCTCACTTTTATCAACGAGATGAAGTTTTTGATATTGGTGATATAACAGGTGATTCTTTAGAACTTGCAAAAAAAGCAGTAAAAACAGATGCTCACAATATTGTATTTTGTGGGGTTGGATTTATGGGTGAGAGTGTAAAAGTATTAGCCCCTCATAAAAGAGTAATCATGCCAAAAGTTGCCTGTTGTGCAATGGCTAGAATGATTGATGAGTTGTATTATGATGAAAGTGTAGAAACGCTTAGAAAAGCTGGAATAAAAAAAGAAGATATTTTGCCTATTACTTATATTAACTCAAGTGCAGCTGTAAAAGCACGTGTGGGTGAAATGGGTGGTATGGTATGTACTTCTTCAAATGCTTTTAAAATAATAGAAAAAGGTCTAAAATCAGGGAAAAAGATTCTTTTTGTACCTGATCGCTGTTTGGGGCAAAATTTTGCCAAACAGATGAATTTAAAATCAGCAGTAATTGGAGTAGATGAGAACCTAAAAGATGCAGATATTATCTGTTATAACGGTTTTTGTTCGGTTCATCAATTGTTTTCTGTAGATGATATTGAGTTTTACAGAGAAAAATATCCAGGTATTTTAATTGCAGTTCACCCAGAGTGTGATCCTAGTATTTGTGATCATGCAGATTTTGTAGGCTCAACTTCACAGTTAATTAAATTTATTAAAGAGCTTCCAATAGATCAAAAAGTAGCAGTGGGTACGGAATATAATATGGTTTCACGCTTACGTACTAAAAATACCTATATTTTAAGCTCAACGAAACCTGAGTGTCCAACCATGAATGAAACAACACTAGAAGAAGTATATAAAGTATTAGTAGATATTAAAAACGATACGGTTAAAAAAGAAAATGAAGTATTCGTTGATAAAGACGTTATCAAATGGGCAAAAGTAGCATTAGAAAGGATGTTTGAAGTATGATTCATATAAAAAAATTCGTAAAAAACGCGATTATTGAAGACAATGGAAGAGGGGATTTGTTTTTTGACGTTGCTCCTAAAGGACGTTTTAAAGCAAGAGCCATTGCAAAAGCAGATGGAATTTTAGCTGGTGTTAAGTATGCAAAAGTACTAGCCAGAACAGAAAGATTTGATTGTAAGTTTTTAAAAGTAGACGGAGATGTTCTTAAAAAAGGTGATATCATTGCAGAATTAGAGGGTAAAGCTTCTGTATTACTCTCAAGTGAGCGTACTTTTTTAAATCTTTTACAACATGCAAGTGGAATTGCTACTATGGCAAATTCTTATGTTAAAAAAATCGAAGATTTAGATGTGGTTATGTTAGATACAAGAAAAACAAGACCACAATTAAGAGAATTTGAAAAATATGCATCAAGAGTTGGTGGAGCTATTAATCACCGTCTTGGTTTAGATGATTGTTTAATGATTAAAGATACCCACTTAAGAACCATTGATAATTTAGAAGAATTTATAATAAAAGCACGTAAGCGAATTTCATGGGTTACTAAAATAGAAATTGAATGTGAAACTTTTGAACAAGTAGAAACAGCTATGCATGCAGGGGCTGATATAATAATGTGTGATAATATGCAACCCTCTCAAATTAAAGAAGTTATAAAATACAGAGATGAAAATCATGCTCATGTATTAATTGAAGCTTCTGGGAATATTTCTTTAGAGACGGTTAGAGAATATGCTTTATCTGGGGTTGATGCTTTGAGTTCTGGTTCTATTATTCATCAAGCAACGTGGTTAGACTTTTCAATGAAATTCGACTAAAATAGGATTATAAATTATCGTTTTTTATCCATGACTTCGCGTCTGAGATATAATTTTTGTCCTCATGCACTAATGTGCACTGCGGGAAAAATTCTATCTCATCCTTGATTATGAATAAAAACCAAGAATTTCTAAACCTATTTGGAGGCTAGGAATTTTATGTATTAATTATTTGTTATTGGAACTTTGCTATAATTAAAAAAATTATTTTATGAGAAAAATTACATTAAAAATAAGGACTTATTTTGAAAAAAGATTTTATACTGAACAATAAACTTGACAGTTCTTATTTTGAAGAAGCTCTTTCTTTGATTTCAAAAGCAAGGTATATTGTTATTGTTAGTCACATTAATCCAGATGCGGACACTGTTTCATCTGCTTTGGCTTTATCTTCTTATTTTAGTGAAAATAAAATTAATCATAAAGTATTTAATGTACGAACAGCTGATATTCCTTCAAGACTTGATTTTTTACATCGTTTTGATAAAATAGTTCAAGAATTACCAAAATCATTTGATTTAATGATAAGTGTGGATTGTGGGGCAAGGTCTCGTTTAGGAATAGCAATACCAAGTGATATTCCATTAATTAATTTTGATCATCATAAATCCAATGATGGTTTTGGAAGCATTAATTTAGTAGATGAGAACAAATCCTCCACAGCTGAAGTGGTATATGACTTTTTTAAATTTAATGGTTTATATATTACAAAAAATACAGCAAGTGCCTTATATGTTGGTATTTATGAAGATTCTTTAGCTTTTACTTCTTCTAGATGTGATGAAAGTACCTACGAAAAGATTAACTTTTTAGTTAAATGTGGGGCAGATCCTTCCTTAATTGCATCTTTATTAATAAGAAGAGATTCTTTAGCAAAATATAGAATCTTACCAAAGATATTTGATTCTTTGGAATTACATGATGAAGGGGAAGTTGCAAGTATTTACGCTTTACCCTTGTGGTTTAAGCAAACGGGCGCTGTTTATCATGAAACAGAAGTAGCTCTTGATATGATTTTTTCTATGAGTTTAGTTAAAATTGCTGTGTACTTTAGAATAGTAAATGAAAAAGTTAGAGTTTCTCTTCGTTCAAAAGAAAACATTGATGTTTCTAAAATTGCAGCAATATTTGGTGGTGGTGGCCATTTAAATGCGGCAGGTTGTGCTATAGATACACAAGACATTTATAAAGCAAAAGAATTAGTATTAAAGGAAATAAGTGAGAAATAAAAAAAGTGGATTTGGAAAAGTTGTATTTTTTCTAATAACAATAGCAGTAGTATGTGCAGGTGTATTTATTTATATTTCTCCTACTTTTGAAAAAAAAGTACCTACAATTACTTTTCAAGATGGAATTTATTGGAATTTAAAAGACTCTTTAAATTTGAAGTTAAGCGATGAAAGTGGTATTAAATTTTATAAAGTTACGTATAAAGATAAAGACAATGAAATTGTACTTTTTAACAAAGTCTTGCAAAATTCTAAAAAAATATTAAATTTAAAAATAGCACCACCTTCTTTAGACATGTTTTTTAAAGGAAAAGTAGTAAAAATTTCGGTTGAAGCCATTGATAATTCTAAATGGAATTTTTTAGAGGGTAATAAAAGTATTAAAGAGTTTACTGTTAATATTGATAAAAAAAGACCTCAAGTTAATATCATTTCAAATTCTTATGCAATTAGAAGAGGTGGTTCAGCTGTTGTAATTGCGCAAGTAAACGATGAAAATTTAAAAGATGCTTATATTTCTTTTTCAAATCAAAAACGTTTTGAATTGATTCCTTTTTATAAAGAAGGATATTACATAGCACTAATTGCGTGGCCTGTTGATGTCAAAGAATTTACAAAAGTTACATTAATTGCAAGTGATAAAGCAAACAATCTTGTGAAAACAAAAATTCCTTTATATATAAGAAAATTAAAAATGAAAGATTCAAAGATAAACATTTCTTCGTCTTTTATTAAAAATGTAACGGTTAATGTACTAGAAACAAGCGCATATAATGTTCCCACTTCTTTAGAAGAAATTTTTGTTGAGGGTAATAAAATTTTAAGAGCTTCTAATGTAAAAAATATTGAAGATGTTTCTAAAAAATACATGAATAAAGATATGATTTCTAAGATAAATTTAAAACCCTTTAAACGTTTAAAAAATTCAGCAACAGCTGCCTCTTTTGCAAACAGACGTCATTATTATTTGGATGGACAAAAAATCGATGAAGCTTGGCATTTAGGAATGGATTGGGCTTCATATAAAAGAGCACCCATTAAAATCTCAAATGAAGGACGTGTAATTTTTAATGATTATTTAGGAATTTACGGAAATACTGTTATAATTGATCATATCTTAGGTTTACAAACCTTATATGCACATACAAGTGCTACAAATGTTAGTGTAGGTGATTATATACAAGCTGGTGAGCAAATAGCTAATACAGGTACCACAGGTGCAGTATTAGGAGATCATTTACATTTTGGTGTTCTCGTTCAAGGTATTGAAGTTAACCCTTTAGAGTGGATGGATAAAACTTGGATTAAAAGTAGAATATTTGATGTAATTGATGAAGCAAAGAAAGTGATAAACAATAAATGAGACAAAGAACAATAGGGCGAAAAGTTGAAATAGTAGGAATTGGCTTACACAAAGGTGTTGCTGTAAAAATGATTCTAGAACCCTTAGATGCAGATATGGGAATCGTTTTTTATCGCAGTGATAAAGGTGTTTCTATTCCTTTAAAAGTTGAAAATGTAGTAGATACTAAAATGGCAACAGTTATTGGAAAAGAAGGTGTTGTAATTTCTACGATTGAGCACTTATTATCAGCAATTTATGCTTATGGAATTGACAACTTAAGAATTATTCTAGACAATGATGAAATGCCAGCACTAGATGGAAGTTCATCTGGATACTGTATGTTAATTGAAGAAGCAGGAATTAAAGAGTTGGATGTATCAAAAAAAGTAATTAAAATTAAAAAAGAAATTGAAGTTACTACTCCTGAAGGTAAAAGAGTATGTTTAAAACCTTCTTCTCATATTATTTATGATTTTTCAATTGATTTTGAACATCCCGTTATTGGAAAACAAGCTTATAAATTGGATTATTCTCTAGAAGAATACAAAGAGAATATCTCAAGAGCAAGAACCTTTGGATTTTTGCATGATTTACAATCGCTTCAAGCTGTTGGTTTAGCGCAAGGTGTTTCTTTGGATAATGTAATTGCAATTGATGATAATAAAGTAATTAATCCAGAAGGTTTAAGATACCACGATGAATTTGTACGGCATAAAATCTTAGATGCAATTGGGGACATGAGTTTATTAGAATATACAATTATAGGTGAATATACAGCACATGCTGGATCTCATCACTTAAATCATTTACTAACTAAAAAACTTTTAGCAGATAAAAGTGCTTATGAAATCATTGATTTAGAACTTGCTCAAGAAGAAAGTCGTGTTTTTGAACTGGCGTACGCAACTTCTAATACTAAAGCATAGACTTGTATCAAGTATTCGTTATTTCAATAGCAAAACCTATACAAATTGGTTTATATGAAAACTATAAACTAGTTAAAATCTATGATGCAGAGGGAAAGAGTTCTGATATTTTACCTTCTGTCTTAAAATCTATTTTAAAAGAATATGATATTAATGAAATTTATTATGTTAATTCTCCAGGTTCTTATATGGCCATAAAAGTCGCATATGTTTTTCTAAAAACACTTTGTATCGTTAAGGATATTAACTTTTTTGCAAGTTTTGGTTTCCATTTTAATGAGAATTCACCCATAAAAGCTTTAGGGAAAAAATACTTTTTTTATAAAAATAATGAAATTACTATAGACTTTTTGCATAAAGAGAGTACAATTGCGCAATTTTTATTACCAAAAGTATTAAATACAAAATTATTTAGTAAAAATACTTTGCCCATATATAATTTACCAGCAGTATAAAGGAAGATAATTGAGAATAAGCGTACCCGCAACATCTGCAAACTTAGGCCCCGGATTTGATACTTTAGGTTTAGCAATTAAACTAAAAAACCAAGTTATTATAAAGCCAGCTAAGTTTCATTCTGTTTCATTAAAAGGTGAGGGCTCAAAAAACCCAATGTTAAAAGACAATAATATGTTTGTTTCTATTTTTAATGATTTTTATTTTAATTTAACACAAAGAAGAAAACATTTTAGATTTGAGTTTGAAAATCAAATTCCACTTTCACGAGGACTTGGTAGTTCTTCTGCTGTAATTGTTTCAGCAATTGCTTCTGCATATGCTATTGAAGGACTTGAATTAAGTAAAGACAAACTGTTAAACATGGCACTTTCTTATGAAGCACATCCAGATAATATTACGCCTGCTGTAATGGGTGGGTTTTGTGTTGCAACGGTAAAAGAAAACGAAGTTCAATACATTAAAAAAGATTTACCCAAAAATTTATCTGCTGTAATTGTTGTTCCTTCAAGACCAATGTCTACAAATCTTTCAAGAAAAACCCTACCTTATAAATATTCAAAAGAAGATGCAACCTTTAACATTTCGCATTCGTCTTTATTAACGGCTGCTTTTATGAGTGAAAATTGGGAAATGTTAAAAACAGCATCCTTAGATACTTTTCATCAGCAATACAGAATGAAATTAATGCCAGAACTGTTTGAAGTACAAAAAATTGCATTAAAAACAGGTGCTTTAATGTCAACACTTTCGGGTTCTGGTTCAACATTATTTTCAATCACTCATGCAAGTGATGCTAAAAGAATCGAAACAGCTTTAAGAAAGAAATTTCCACATTTTAAAGTGTTTATTTCTGGCTTTGATAATGCTGGTTTAGTTGTAGAAAACTAAGCCGTATTGAATTAAGTAATATTTGGATATAATGATTGGCAAATTTAAAAAAGTGTTTAAGAACGTGTATTGTCTGTAGAGCAAAACTTGAAAAAGTTGAGTTAGTAAGGCTTCGGTGTGAAAATAAAAAACTTGTACCATACAATAACTATGGTAGAAGTTTTTATATTTGTAACCAATGCTTGGATGTATGTTTCGAAGTTACAGATGAAACAAAGAATTTAAAAAGTATAAAAAAACTAGAAAAATCACTTTTTAGAGAGTGTAAAAATAAAGATGAGTACCTTGTACAACTTAAGGAGATATTAACGCATGTCAGAAAAAGTAAGAGTTTATGAAATAGCTGAAGAGGCTGGAGCTAGTAGCAATGATGTTATTACGAAAGCAAAAGATTTAGGGATTGAACTAAAATCACCTCAGAGCGCAGTTTCATATGCAGATGCGGAAGAAATTGCAAATTATATAATGACGGGTAAAAGTTCAAAACTACCAAAAAAAGTAGAAGAGAAAAAAGCACCTGTTAAAAGAGCAATGAAAATCGTAGAAAAAAAAGAAGAAGAAAAAGCTGAAGTTTCTACAACAGAAGAAGTTAAAACAGAAGTAGTGAAAACAGAAGAGGTTAAAAAAGACGAAAGTCCTAAAACTGAAACTGTAGTTGCAAAAGCACCAACGAGTGATGTTAAAGTAGAAGATACTGCTAAACCAGTTGTAAGTGAACCTGTTAAGAATGCAAGTGATTCTAGAAGAATTGTTCCAAAACGTAGAGGGTTAAAAATTGTTAAAAAAGCAAAACCTGCTCCTGTTGTAAAAGAAGAAGTATTTAATGACTTTTCTTCATCTAAAAAACAGATGAAATCTTTAAGTGAGATTCTTGGGAATAATGCAGATGATTCAAAAGAACCAGCAGCTCAAAGAATTAAAAAAGAGAAAAAAAGAAATGCTGCTAGAGCTCATGAGCATGGAAAAGTTATGCACATTAGTAATAATAGTAATAATTCTACGAATGAATTTAATAATACTACTGCATCATTATTAGGTGAAGAAGTTGTTTTATTAGACATGGATTTATCTGATACTTCAAAATTATTTGAAGATGAAAGAAAAAAACAGCAACAAGCTCAACAATTAAGAACAACTAGACCTTCTGCTTTTGGTAACAGACCTAGAGGTTTAAGAAGAGGTAAACGTAAAAAAAGATATATCAAAGATGTAATAGTTGAAGATATAACTGAGGTTACAATTCCTGAAGATGTAAGAGTTTATGAATTTGCTGAAGCTTGTGGTAAATCTCCATCAGAAGTTATTACAGTACTTTTTGGTCTTGGAATGTTAGTAACTAAAAATGACTTCTTAAAACAAGATGAATTAGAAATACTTGG
>CAJXWI010000065.1 GCA_913062735.1 uncultured Arcobacter sp. | reverse complement strand
AGCTAAAAGAAAATAAACGAGTATTAACATTATTAATCCTAGTGGGTATATTGTTCTTTATTTTATAACAAAAATATTTAAAAGTTAATCTAAATACATTCTATAATTAAATGCTAAGGCTTTTTTTTAATAATAAAGTCTATTTGTTACTAATAATAAAGATTAGCTTGAAATTTATTTGAATATTAAAAATGAATAAAATAATCAGCATAAGTACTGTAAAATTATGTTTTTTAAAAATAGTAATTTATACAAGGAAAAATATGATTAAAATACCTATACGCATTACTGTAATGGGCTTGTTTTTGTTGATTGCAACAATAATAATGTCAATTATGTTCTATGTACAAATTCATTTTGCAAAAGATTTAGCTAAAAATGCTATGAATGAGCAGTTTAAAATGACTTCCTATAAAGTAGAAGAAAATATAAAAAGAATTAATAGTATTAGTAACTCTATTATTACATCAACCATGCCTTTTATTAAAGATATTAAATCAAATGATTTTTTTGAAAATAAAGTAAAATATTTAAAGTTATTCTCAAATATATTAAGTGAAAACAAAAACTTGTATGCTATATATATTGGTTTTGATGACAATAGATTTTTTGAGTTAATAAATTTAGATAGTAAGAAAGAACTTAAAAGTACGTATAAAGCTAAAAAAACTGATAAATGGTTACTTGTTGAGATAAACGCGCAACAAGAAAAGACCTTATCTCTTTATGATAATACCTTTAATTTAAGCTCAAGTAAAAAAGAAAGGACAGACTTTCTTGTTAATGAACGGCCGTGGTATAAAAAATCTATGCAAGCAAATAATATTACAAAAGTAGGGCCGTATGCTTTTTCTAATGTTAAAGGAAATGGAATTACTTATTCAAAGAATATGAATAACAGTGTTTTAGCAATAGATATTTTATTACAAAACTTTTCAAGTGTTTTAAAAACCAATAAACAATTAGAGTCCTATCTTTTTGATACAAAAGTGAATATTATTGCAAAATCTACAAAAGATGATGCGATATTTAATGAATTAATTAAAACGATTGATACAGATAATTTTGATATCAATTCAATAAAAACAAGCAGTATAGAAGGAAAAGATTATATTTATAGTTTGACTTTGATAAAAGGTTATGACAAAAAAGAGTATTTACTTTCTTATGTTTTATTAGATGAAATGATGAACAGTTATATTGAGAAATTTTCAAAAATGGATAAAATATTAATCGCACTGTTTTTATTTTTCGTTCCTATTTTATGGTATTGTGCCTCTATAATAGTAAAACCTATTTTGTTATTAGTAAAAGAAAGTGAAAAAGTAAAAAACAGAGAGTTTGAAAAAGTAACTGATGTTAATAGTCCCGTTAATGAAATCAATCTTTTATCTACCTCTTTGAAAACAATGGCAACATCGATTTATGAATACCAATATGAATTAGAACAAAAAGTAACTGCACGAACGCAAGAGTTAGAGATTAAAAACAAAGAACTCGAAATATTATCTATTACAGATAAACTAACCAATACCTACAATAGAATTAAATTAGACAATACAATTGAAGATGAAATGTTAAAAGCCAATAAACAAAACGGTACATTTAGTATTATAATTATTGATATCGATTATTTCAAAAAAGTAAACGATACTTATGGGCATCTTATAGGGGATGTTACTTTAGTGGAATTTAGTAAAATACTAAAAAGTGCTTTAGAAGATGGACATATTCTTGGAAGATGGGGTGGAGAAGAATTTGTAATTATCTCTTCTATTAAAACATTGCCTGAGATTATGGCTTTAGCAAATATCTTAAGAGAAAAAATACAAAATCATGATTTTCCTAGCATTGGGTCTAAAACTGCAAGTTTTGGTGTTTCTTTATATAAAAATGCTGAAACATCTGAGTCTTTAATAAATAGAGCAGATGAAGCCTTATTTATAGCTAAGAAAAATGGTAGAAACAGAGTTGAAACTCTAGAGGTATAAATATATCTTTTTTTTCCCGTAAAATAAATTTTATGGGAAAATGCTTTTTAAGTACACCTATCTCAATAATATCCTATACAAAACTTTTTCTTTCCTATATAGTATTTCAAAGGATATATATATGGATAATAAAATAAATATAAAAGAAAAGTTTTCATTATTTACGGATGAGTGGAGCCCCAAAATAATTGCTGAATCTAATTCCCAACTAGTTAAAATTGCAAAAGGCAGTGGAGAGTTAGTATGGCATAAACACGATAATGAAGATGAGCTTTTTATAGTGTTTAAAGGTGAGCTTACCTTGCACTTAAGAGACAAAGATATTGTCTTAAAAGAAGGTGAGATGTATGTAGTTGCTAAAGGTGTTGAACATTGTCCTTTTGCTACACCTGATACACATTTTATGATGATAGAACCAAAATCAACAGCACATACAGGGGAAGAAAAAAGTGAGATTACTGTATCCTATGAAAAACAAGAGTGGCTTTAAAAAGGAAAATAAATGATAACAGAAATTGCAATATTAGATGTAAAAGAAGGTTATGAAATAAGCTTTGAAAATACATTTAAAGAAGCTCAAAAAATCATCGCTTCAATGAAAGGGTATATTTCTCATAGTTTGCAAAAATGCCTTGAAAATAATTCTAGGTATTTATTAAAAGTAGAGTGGCAAACATTAGAAGACCATACCATTGGATTTAGAACATCTCCCCAATATGCACAGTGGAAAGAATTATTACATCATTATTATGAACCCTTTCCAACAGTAGAACACTATGGAAAAAACCTCTAGTCTTTAAATACAGCTATAAGGTGTGCTAGTTGATTTAAACTGGTATAGATTTATCTTTTCAACTCAACTTTATAAAAATTAGGTTTAGAAAGACAAGATTCTTAATCCCAAGGTAAATATACTAATCTCTGCTTCTGATATAATAAAAAAAGGATAGTTTATTATGAATTATAGACAGATTATTTTATTTTTACTCTTACCGTTTTTGTTAATAGGCTGTTTTTCACAAAAAAAGAACGCAAAATTAGACTTAAAAATTGATGCAAAAAATACTTTTATTGTAGAAGGAAAAATTCTAAAAAATAAAAACAGTTCAAAAGATTTTTATCTTCTTTTATTTAAAGAAACTATTGTTGATAATAAAAAAGTACGCAGATTAGTACATTTTTCGACACATGCAAAAGCGGAACCTTTTAAAATCAAAGTTAATGCAGGTAGGTATTTTTTATATGCTTGCCAAAATAAAGAAAGCATAACAGACAAAAGAATAGGATACGAATTCTATTCAAAAAAATTGATTTTAAATAAAGATACTATAAGTAAAAAGATTACTGTAAAAATGCCAAGTTTACCAGTACTTGTTGATGAAAAGAATATTTTAATTAGTACAACAAATGATTACTCAATATTTAGCAAATTTAATCAAATAACAACTAGCAATCTAAATGATCCTATTTTTGATAGACAAAATGCAAGTACAGGCTTATGGAAGCCTTTAGAATTTTATTCAAAGCTTGGGGGAGGACTTTATTTATTAGAAGACTTCTCTAAAAAAAAGACTCCTATATTATTTGTTCACGGTATGAGTGGGACACCCAAAGACTTTAGCTCTATTATTGAAAATATTGATAAAAATAAATATCAGATAATTTTGTATTATTATGCCTCAGGAGCAAATCTGAATTATTCTGTGGATGGATTGAGCAATTCAATTAATAAAATGAAAGAAAAGTTTAAAATAAAAAACTTAGTTGTAATAGCACATAGTATGGGTGGTTTGGTTTCAAGAGGTTTTATAAATAGTATAAATTCAAATTTAAAAATAAAGAAGTATATTACAATCTCTACACCTTGGAATGGGCAAAAATTTGCTGCATATGGAGGCGAATTTGCTTCTAGAATAGTGCCATCTTTTGGGAATATGGTACCAAGAAGTGTGTTTCAAACAAATATTTTGAATAAACCTTTTCCAAAAGAGCTAAAGCATTATTTATTTTTTGGATACAAAGGGACTTCCTCTTTTGTTTTGGATAATAGCAATGATGGAGTGATTTCACTTAGTAGTCAATTGTATAATAAAGCACAATCACAAGCGCATTTTATATTTGGTTATGATGATACTCATGGTAGTATTTTAAAATCTAAAGAAGTTATCAATCAAATAAACAAGATATTAAATAAGTAACTAGCTCTGAAATTAAAATGTACAATCCATACTTTTTACTTGGGGTAGTTTCAAGTTCTTCCTCTTTACGATATCCACGATAAAATGGTATTTATAATAACTGCATTAGAGATATCAATAAAAAAAGCTCCTACTAAGGGTACTAGTAAAAATGCTTTTTGTGCAGGCCCAAATTTTTTGGTAACGGCTGTCATATTTGCTATTGCTGTTGGTGTCGCTCCTAGGGCTAATCCTGCATAACCAGAAGACATAACAGCAGCATTGTAATCTTTTCCCAATAAGGGAAAAACTAGAAATACAACAAAGAGACTTACAACTATTACTTGAGCTAAGAGCAAAAATAAAATAGGCAAAGCCAGATCGATTAAGGTCCATAACTGCAAAGACATTAATGACATTGCTAAAAACAAGTTTAGTGATAAATCAGAAACTAAAGCCAAAGAGGTTGTGCCTTCTGCCCATTTTAGTTTCTTAAAGATATAAGGAATGGTATTGGTTAGAATTATACCTCCAAAAAGGCAGGTGACAAAAGTAGGGAGTTTTATATCATAACTTTTTAATAAATCATCGAGGTGTAAACCAAAACCAACAGCTATACTTATAATTAAAAATACACCTAACATAGAATCAACAGATATTTTTTTATTAGTTTCATCTTTTATTCCCACTACCATATCGCTTTTAGAAGATTTAGGTATAAGATTGTTTTTATTAATTAGATATTTAGCAATGGGTCCACCTATAACGCCTCCTAATACTAAACCAAAGGTAGCACAAGCAATTCCTATTTCCATTGCATTGTTTATATTATATGTATCTTTAAAAATGGGTGCCCATGCTATTGTTGTACCATGTCCTCCACTTAAAGACACAGAGCCACTTAATACTCCAACACTTGCATCTAAACCACTAGCACTTGCAACAACAATACCTGTAAAGTTTTGAATAAAGAGATAAACAACTGCAATTATCAATAAGATTATTAGTAGCTTACCTCCTTCTAGTAAGGTTGATAGTTTAGAGGATAAACCAATGGTGGTAAAAAATACGATTAATAAAATATCTCTTGTTTCTAAAGTAAAAGAGATGGTAATATCTGCAAGAAAATAAATACTTGTAAAAATTAAAGAAGCTAAAACGCCTCCTGTTACTGGCTCTGGAATATTATATTCTTTTAAAAAACCAACTTTTTTATTTATAAAATTTCCAAGAAATAAAACTATAATCGCTAATATTAATGTCAGTCTTTCATCTAGTAACAATGCTCATCCTTTGGTTTGCCTTTATTATTTAATATTCGTATTTATGATCATTGAGTTCTTTTAGTTTTGTTTTGGAATTATTTATCCAATAATCTAAAAGAGGTTTCACATTTTCAAAACTTAGTTCATCGTAACTTGGCATATCCTCTTTTGTTTTATAATCCACAATAAGAACTTGCGTTTGTGAAGTGTTTTTATCACTTATTTTAAATACTAAAGAAGTATTTAATTTTCGTTTTTCTAAACCTGTTCCTCTCATTATAGTTTTAATAGCAAGTCCATAAGGCATGTATTGCCAAGGTTTTAGAGCATCATAAGAAACATCAAAAGACGCAATTGATATTTGCATAATCAGTGCTTTTTTAGAAGTGTTTACTTCTAAAACTTTATTTAACTCTTTTTGTAAGTTTTCTTGTAAATAAGAAGTTATTTTATTCAATAATTTTTTATCAATATCATTTTTATCATCTTCTTCAACAATAATAGTGATTTCAGGTACGATTACCTGATTATAATCATTTGCGTCAAAAGATTTATTTAAATAATAAAATACATCTTCCTTATTAGGTACAGGCTTTAATAAGGAGGGATCTTTTATAATGTTACTTTTTTGAGGTGATTTATTTGAACAAGCGCTCAACAATATTATACTTAATGCTATAAATGTAAACTCTACGAATCTTTTCATTGTATATCCTTATTTAGTATGAAAAGACATTATACACAATAATAATTATTTTTTATATTGTTCTTCTTTCCTCTGAAATAATATTCATACTTGATTTTTGATACTTTATATAAAATTTAATTTTTTCCTATATAATTGTGTGAAGACAGTGCCTACAAACAGTGTAAAATGAACTAGATAAAAAGAAGAAAATATGAACTTTCTTTCAATTAAAAAGGAAAAAAATGCTTAAAAGCATTCATCATGCGGCTATAATTTGTTCAGATTATGAAAAATCTAAGCACTTTTATACCTCAATCTTGGGTTTGGAAATACTTCAAGAAAACTACAGAGAAAATAGAAATTCGTTTAAGCTTGATTTAAAACTACCAAATGGGGGACAAATTGAATTGTTCTCTTTTCCTAAGCGTGCAAAAAGACCAAGTTTTCCTGAAGCTCTTGGTTTAAGGCATTTGGCTTTTACCGTAGATTGTGTGGAAACATACGCTAAATATTTGCAAACTATGGGTATAGAAGTAGAAGATATAAGAGTAGATGAATATACTAATAAAAAGTTTACTTTTTTTTGTGATCCTGATGGTTTACCCTTAGAACTCTATGAAGAAATGAAATTGTAAATATAAAATCTTCTTCTGATTAAGTACTATTGCTTTTAATATCGCTATATTAATAGATATTTTTATATACTTACGACATATTGCATAAAAATACGATTTTTTGCTCTTTGTTTAAAAATCATGAACTGCTAAAATATTTCCATCAAACGAAGCAAGACTTCGATTAAGGAAAAACAATGAGAACAAAGTTATTTTTAGGAACACAAGCAGTAGTTGGATTAGTATTAGTAGTATTTGGATTAAACGGATTTTTACAATTTTTACCATTACCTCCTGCTAATGATGAAATGGCAGCTTTTGGAACGGCAGTGTATAAAACAGGATATATATTTCCTCTTATGGCAATCTTAGAACTATTTGCTGGCGTATCGTTTTTAATAAATCGTTTTGCGGCTTTAAGTTCAGTATTAATTATGCCTGTTATGCTTAATGCACTGCTTGCTCATATGTTTTTAGACATGAATGGAATTGCTCCCTCTTTATTTATTGTTTTAGGAATTTTATTTGTAATGTTTAAGAATAAAGAATCCTATGCCTTAATGTTTAAAGCCTAACACTTAATTCTAAGCCTTGGCTTTTAAAACGCTGGCTTAGAATTTTTTTGTTAAAATACAAGGATATAGGAAACTAGCATGAGAAAATATGAAAATAGAACACAAAGTACTTGTTTTTCACAATTAAGACGTGAAGGTTCTTTACCTTTAATGAGCATAGAGAATAGCCTTGATATTTATAAAAACGTATCTGTAGTAAACCCTCTTTATGGCATGGATGTATATGCAAAAGACTTTATTTCAAAGGATTTTGTACTTTTACAAAACCGTGGTAAAAAGATTCAAACTATACCTATCTGCTGCTCTCATTATATTCTTATACTTAATATAAAAGGCAGGTCTTTACGACATATAAACCAATATTCTTATGAATCAAAAGAACACTCCTTACAATTATTAGTACCTGGAACAATATACTCTTTTGAAGATATGACTGAAGAGAGTGAATCCTTGATGATATTTTTTGAATATGATTTATTTGATTCTTTTAATCAAGAATTCTTAGAATTCTTTTCACGTGAGTTTGAACCAGAAATTCTAAATGAGGATATATACTCTCAGGTTTTAAATCTATTTAAACTCTTAAACCAAGAATACAAAGATAAAAAACTTAATTATAAAGAGTATTCAAATACGCTTCTTGTTCAAATATTGTATCTTTTAAAACGAGAAAAAAGTTTACTTGTAAAAGAAGAAATAGTTACAAGGTCACAGCAAATATCAAAACAATTTTTATCACTTATTGAAGAAAACTTTCAAAGAAAAAAATCTGTACAAGAGTATGCTCATATTTTAGATATAAGTCCCAAACATTTAAGTGAAACAATAAAAGAAAATCTAAATGAATCCGCACTTTTTTTAATTCATGCAAGAGTTATTAAGGAAATTCAATATCAGTTGTGTTATACCTCTTTAAATATAAAAGAAATATCTACTTCTTTATATTTTGCAAATACTTCTGATTTTGGAAGGTTTTTTAAACGCTATAAAAAACTAAGCCCTAAAACATATAGGTTAAAGTTTCAAGCCTAGTTTTAAGAACATAAAATGATGGAAGAGCAAATATTTTGACCCCTTTTAATCTATTTACAATACTAATTGTTTTAATATAAGCGCAACAAAGTAGATGAAATAAGTACTATATTTTGAAGGATAAACAGTGACGAGAAGAAAAATATCAACAGGATCTCCTTTTGAATCAAAGATTGGATATTCAAGAGCAATTGTAGATGGAGATTATGTCTTTGTTTCAGGAACTACGGGTTATGATTATAAAAACATGAGTATTTCGAGTGACGTAATCAAACAAGCAGAACAGTGTTTTTTAAATATCGAAGAAGCACTTTTAGAAGCTGGTAGTTCCTTAGATGAGGTAGTAAGAGTTCATTATATATTTCCCAATAAAAAAGACTTTGAACCTTGTTGGGACGTATTTAAAAAGTATCTTGGCCTTGCCCAACCAGCTGCTACTATGTTTGTAGCTGGTTTATTAGATGATGATATGAAACTAGAAATTGAAGTAACGGCTAGAATAAAAGCCTAATAATTTAAAAGGAGATAAAACATGGAAAGTTACTTATTATTTTTATTGATTGCAATGCTTACAATTTTGAGTCCAGGCCCTGGTGTATTATTAACATTAAGCAATGCTATTAATTATGGAACAAGTGGAGCCATTGGCGGAATATTAGGTATAGCTTTTGGTACTTTTATTGTAGCAGGTTTATCTGCTACAAGTGTAGGCGTAGTTTTAGCTACTTCTGCCCTTGCTTTTAGTATTATGAAATATATTGGAGCTGCGTATTTAGTTTATTTAGGCATAAAACTCTGGAATGCTCCTGTTGCTAATAGTACAACAAACAAAAGT
>CAJXWI010000064.1 GCA_913062735.1 uncultured Arcobacter sp. | reverse complement strand
AAACAAGTGAAATTATAAATCTTGTTGAATTAAATCTTCCTATGTATGATTCTTTGAAAGAAGAAAAAGATGGTATTCCAAATGGAATTCTTGACTTAATTTCAAAAATGCAAGAAGCACAAGCTTATATATTTGTTAGTCCTGAGTACAACTTCTCTCTTCCTCCTGTACTTGTTAATTTTATTGCTTGGGTTTCAAGAGCAGATGAAGACTTCAGAAAAGTATTTACTCTAAAACCTATTCAACTAGCCGTTCATGCAGGTGGTGGTGGAAGTGATGCAAGTGCTGCTATGAGAAATCAGTTTACACGCTTAGGTGCCTTAGTAATGCCAAGAGAAATTATTGCTACCTATCAAAAACCAATAGAAGAAGGTAGTTTGCAAAGAATATTAGAACAATTTATTCAAATAAGTACAAACAAATAAGGAAGATATAGTGTTACCTAGTTTATTTATTTCACATGGAAGCCCAGCTCTTGGTATTATGGACAATGAATTCAGTGATTTTTTCAAAAATTTAAGTAAAAAATTTGAGAAACCTAAATATATAGTCATAGTATCTGCACATTGGGAAAGCAAAGACGTATCAATTTTAAGCAATGAGTTTCCAAAAATTATTTATGATTTTTATGGTTTTCCAAAAGAATTGCATGAAAAAAAGTATCCAGCTAAAAATGATATCAAGCAAGTAAAAAATATAAAAAAACTTTTACAAAATAAGGATATCCAGATAAAAGAAGAGCCTTTCAAAGAAGGTTATGATCATGGAGTTTGGGTACCATTATCGCTGATGTACCCAAAAGCAGATATTCCTATTATTCAAATTTCTTTACCTAAAAGTTATTCAAGTAAAGAACTTTTTATTTTAGGAGAAGCATTACAAGAATTACGAAAGGAGTGTTTAATTATTGGAAGTGGGAGCATCACTCATAATCTTTATGATACTACTTCCAATATAAATGCCAAAGTTAAAGAGTATGCGAAAATATTTGATGAGTATATTAGCAAGATTATAAGAGAAAAAAATATACATGAACTCTTAGATTTTAAAGAAAAAGCACCTAAATTTAGAGAGAACCACCCTAGTCAGGAGCATTTTATGCCATTATTTTTTCCCTTAGGCGCAGCAATTTCAAAAGATTGTGAAATTTTAAATAAACGTTTTATGTATGGAAATCTATCCATGCAAACACTCTTATTTTCAAATTAAAATAAAAAAGAAAGGACATTAATGTTAAAAAAATTACCGAAAGGAAATATGGGTACTTCTAACCTTGGATGGTTACAAAGTAGATTTCATTTTTCATTTGCAGAATATAGAAATTATGACAATATGAATTTTGGGGTACTTAGAGTACTAAATGATGATTTAATTAAAGCCCAAAGCGGTTTTGATACCCATCCACATCAAAATATGGAAATTATATCTTATGTAGTAAAAGGTGAGATTTCACATAAAGATTCAATGGGAAATGAAGAAGTAGTTAAAAGAGGACAGGTTCAATACCTCTCAGCAGGCAATGGAATATCTCACAGTGAGTATAATAAACATGAAAGTGATACCTTAAGGCTCTTACAAATTTGGATTCTTCCTCCTAAAGATTCTTTGCCAAAGTTATATGGACAAGAGAACTACAAAGAAGAACAAAGAAAAAACACCTTATTAAACATTGTATCTTCCCAAGATGGAGATGCAAAAATAAAGATTCATCAAGATATAAATATGTATGTTAGTGAGTTGGATAAAAATAAGACCTTGGAATACCAAATCAAAGACAAGAGGCAAGTTTATTTTGTACAAATTGAGAGTTCTTCTAATATTAATGGCCTTCGCCTAAATAATGGAGATGCAATGGAGATTACAGAAGAAAATACACTAAAAATTGAAGCCTTAGAGCCGTCTCATTTTTTGTTTATTGAGATGAAAAAAAGTTAGTTTGTCATAAAAAAAGGAGTAACCAAGTGGTTACTCCTTTTTTAAAAGAAAAAAGTGCTTAGATAAACTCTACGCCTTTTTCTCCTTCTTCAATACTTCCAATAACATAAGCATCAGTACTAGCTAAGATTGCATCTACTTTTGAAGGATTTGCAACAACAACCATTCCTACACCCATGTTAAATGTTCTGTACATTTCTTCAAGTTCTACATGCTCACCAATAAAATCAAAAATTGGTAATACTTTAATAGAATCTCTTTTTACGATCGCTTTTAAATGTTCTGGTAAAACACGAGGTAAGTTTTCAGTAATACCTCCACCTGTGATATGAGCTAAGGCAGAAATATTTTCTTTATTTTCTTTGAATTCTTTTACATAAATTCTAGTTGGTTCTAATAATACTTCTTTTAAAGGTTTTCCTTCAAAATCGTCATCTAGTGTAAGTTCAAGTGTATCAAATAATACTTTTCGTACCAATGAAAAACCATTTGAGTGAATTCCTGATGATGGAAGTGCTAATAATACATCTCCTGCATTAATTCGCTCAATTCTGTTTAATTCATCTTTTTCTGCAATTCCAACACAAAAACCAGCCAAGTCAAAATCACCTTCTTGGTACATTCCTGGCATTTCTGCTGTTTCACCACCAACTAAGGCACATTCACTTCTGATACAACCTTCTGCAATACCTTTTACAACAGCAGATGCTTCATCAACATTTAATTTAGCAGTAGCGTAATAATCTAAGAAAAATAAAGGTTCTCCAAAGTTACACAATAAATCATTTGTACACATTGCAACTAAATCAATTCCAACAGTATCAAATATTTTAGCATCAATTGCTAGTTTAAGTTTTGTACCAACACCATCTGTTCCTGATAATAATACTGGTTTTTTGTAACCAGTAGGTAATTCAAATGCACCTGCAAATGATCCAATTCCACCTAATACACCTGGAATTTTTGTTGCTTTTACGTAAGGTTTAATATTTTCAACAAATTGATTTCCTGCATCTATATCTACACCTGCATCTTTATAACTAACTTTTGCCACGTTCGTCCTTCATATGTCTTGTAAAATTATGGGTAAATTGAATTTACCTACACATCAATTTTTTTGCTATTATAGCAAAAAAAATTTAAAAGCATGTTATAGTTTACTTTATGAAAATTATTAATGGCAAATAACAAGACCTTTGCCTTCTATTTGAATAATATGCCTTTTATTTAAAATAATCGATTTTATTATACTATTTACTGTACAATAGCCACTATGAACAAAGATACATTTAAGCACGCTATTGCACTCACAGGTGGTATTGCTACAGGAAAAAGTACTGTATGTAATTTACTAAAAAAAGATGGTTTTTTAATCATTGATGCCGATCTTATCGCCCATAGGCTTTTAGATTTACATTATAAGAGTATAGCAGCTATGTTTGGGGAAGAATATGTTGAAGAAAAAAAAGTACTTCGTAAAAAACTAGGAAGTATTATTTTTTCAGATGAAAAAAACAAATTGAAGTTAGAGTCTTTTATTCATCCTTTAATTCAAAAAGAGATTGAAAAAGAAGCAAGTGTTTTAGAAAAAATGCAAAAAGTATATTTCATAGATATACCCTTGTTTTATGAAAAAATGCACTATCCTATTTCAAAATGTTTACTTATCTATACGCCTAAAGATACGCAACTTAAGCGTTTAATGAACAGAGATAATATCGATGAAAAACTGGCCCTTCTTAAAATATCTAACCAAATGGATATTGAAGAGAAAAAAAACAAAGCAGACTATATAATAGATAATTCTAGAAATTTAGAAGAGCTCAAGAATGAAGTAGTGCAATTTACCAAGGAAATTTTATGACATATACAAAATATTCAGCAAGTGGCAATGATTTTGTCATTTTTCACACTTTTATTAAAAAAGATTACAAAAATCTTGCTAAAAGTTTATGTTCAAGAACACAAGGAATTGGAGCAGATGGGCTGATTGTTCTTTTGCCTCATGAAACTTTAGATTTTCAATGGTTGTTTTACAATTCTGATGGTTCTGTTGCTTCCATGTGTGGGAATGGAACAAGAGCTTGTGCCCATTATGCTGTTTCAAATAATTTGGCAAGTGAAGAAATGAGTTTTTTAACATCTGCAGGAACCATATCTTGCGAAGTTAAAAAAGATGTCGTTGAAACACAATTAACGCCCTCTTTAATTATAAAAGAAGAATTCGAATAAGAAGGAAAGACCTGGTATCTAATAGATACAGGCGTACCTCATTTAGTGTGTATTGTAGATGATTTAAATGAGTATGAGCATGATTTATGTGCGAAAATGAGATACAAATACAATGCAAATGTTAACTTTGCTTGTATAGATTCGAAAAAAATAAATGTAAGAACCTATGAAAGGGGTGTTGAAGGGGAAACTCTGGCTTGTGGAACAGGAATGGCAGCATGTTTTTTAAGAGCCTATAAATTAGGATTAGTGGATGAAAAAACCTTTGTTTACCCAAAAAGTAATGAAGAATTAACACTAAGATTAGAAAATAATGACGTTTATTTCAAAGGTAGCGTCCAACAAGTTTTTACAACAACAATATAATGAAAAGAATTTTATTACTACTTAGTTTAAGCGCATTATTAACACTTAGTGCACTTGGTTTTCCAAAAGAGTATTATTCAATTAAAGATACAAAACAAATGAAAACATATTTTTTTAATTTTTTGTATCCTTTAATTGAAGAAGAAAATAACCTAATTTTAAAAGACAGAGCTTTTGTTATCTCATTAAAAGAGAATAAGAGCTTAAAGAAAGATTCAAAAGAGTATCTTAAGTTAAAAAAACTTGCTAAAACATATTCGATTAAAGATATGTTTGATTACAACAAACTCTTAAAAAAGATTGATATTGTCCCTCCTTCAATGGCTTTAGCGCAAGCCGCTACTGAAAGTGGTTGGGGAAAAAGCCGTTTTGTAAAAGTGGCAAATAATATTTTTGGACATTGGACTTACGGAAAAGTAGGAATTGTTCCTTTAAAACGTAATAAGGGTGCTAAACACCTTATACGTATTTTCCCTGATCTTCAAACATCCATAAAAGCCTATATGCAAAATCTTAACCGAACGCGTGCTTATTCTTCTTTTAGAAATAAACGAGCAGCACAACGGAAAAGTTCTATGAATCCACAAGGTCTTGTTTTATCGCAAACGATGATAAACTATTCAGCAATTAGAGAAAAGTATCTAAAAATTCTTGGCTCAATTATAAGAGTAAACAAACTTAAAAACTATGATCAAAAATATTATGCACAAGTATTAAGAAACAAATAAAAACCTGATTTCCTCAGGTTTTTTCTTCTATTTAAACTATTCTTATACAATTTAACTTTATAATAACTATCAAATATAAAAGGAAAAAAATGAAAAAAATTCTTATTAAGAGCTTACTACCAATTTTATTAGGCTCAGTACTTTTTACGGCTTGTTCATCTAAAGAAGAAGTAGAAATCAAAAAAACAGAAACTTCATCTGGTGATATGTATGTAAATCCTGAATTAAAAGGTTCTCCAAAATGGGTTAGAATGCCTTATGTACAAGGAACTATTTCAGATGTAGGATCTGCGCCTCAAAATGCAGGTAACGACTTTTCTTTTCAAAGAGAAGAAGCTATGGCGGATGCCAGAGATAATTTAGCAAAACAAATATCTGTAAAAGTTAACAATATGTTCAAATCTTTTAAATCCGTTACGGGTTCAGGTGAGAATTCAACGTTTGATAAATCAAGCGAAAAAGTTTCTAAACAAATTGCTTCTGAAACACTTAATAATACCATTGTAAAAGATACATGGATATCTACTTCTGGGACATTCTATGTATTAATGGCAGTGGATACTACTCAAGTTACATCAAAAATAGAAGAATCTGTAAGAACTTCATTTAAAGATGACAAAGCAATGTATCAAAAATTTTTAGCTTCAAAAGCACAAGGTGAACTTGATTTAGAACTTGAAAAGTTAAACAAATAAACTATAGGGAAACCTATAGTTAGTAAAGAAATACTATGAAAAAAGTCCTTACTTTATTATTACCACTTTTTCTATTCTCTCAGAGTTTTGAAGATTTTAAAAAACAAGAAAATATCTCCTATACTACTTATAAAAAAGACTTTTACACCTATAAAGAAGCCTTCTTAGAAGCACAAGAAGAGTATCTTAATAAAATCAAAACATTCTGGCCACAAAAAGAATTATCTACTAAAAACAAATGGGTACAATATTCTAAAAACTATCAAGAAAAAAAAGTTGTTGATTTTGAAAAGCAGGCGATTCATTTAAATGTTATTGCAAGCTCCAGTAAAGAGGCAAGACAAAAACTTTTACAATCTTTAGGTGATTTATTAAAAGAAGATGTAAAAAGTGCTTATAAAAATGACCAATTAGAACAAAATATTTCGAAAAAACTAAAGAAAAAAATTACAATACATTCAAAAGAAAAATTAATAGCAGATGTACTTAATAAAAGTACCGTTAAAAAATATAAAAAATACATTCAAGTTCGTCCTTTAATAAAAACCCTTCATAACAATAAAACTATTTATTCCCTTAATTTAAAACTTCCATCAAAAGCCATAATAAATAAAGCCTTAGTCCATAAAGATACAATTTCTAATGATGCTAGAAAAATGAGCCTTCCAAAAGAGCTGGTTTATGCCATTATTCACTCTGAGAGCGCATTTAATCCAATGGCAAGATCACATATTCCTGCTTATGGTTTAATGCAAATTGTTCCTAAGTCTGCTGGAATTGATTCTTATAATTTTTTATATGGCAAGAAAAAACTTTTATCTTCAAGTTATTTATATGATTCTAAAAATAATATCAAAATAGGTACAGCTTATTTACATATTTTATTTTATAAATATTTAAAAGACATAAAAAATGAAGAAGCACGTTTATACTGTGTCATTGCTGCATATAATACAGGCTCTGGAAATGTAGCTAGAGCCTTTTACAAAACAAGTAATATCAAAAAAGCAGTGCAAATTATTAACAAAATGCAAGCAAAGGATGTGTATAAACAACTTATGAAAAAACTTCCCTATAAAGAAACCATAAAGTATTTATACAAGGTAAATCAAAAACGTTTTGTTTATAATAAATTAATAAAAGACAATGTTTTATGAAAAAGTATCTTCTTGTATTAAGCCTATTATGCTTTTTATCTGCTAATGAATACCAAGAGTGGTTAAAAACACAAGAAAAAGAATATCATCATTACAAAAAATCTTTTGATCAAGAATTTGTGGATGCATTAAAAAAGGACTGGTTACAGTTTCAAAGTAGTTATACGCTAAATCCTTATAAAGAAAATAAACCAAAAGTTTTAAATAGCATTGACAATGCCCACAGTTTAAATCAAAAAGAAATCAAAAAATCAAAAATACTTGTAATCAAGAAAGCAAATAAACAAGAAGATTCAAAAAAAGTTTTTGAAGAAAAAAATATTCCTTCACATGAGCATTTAAATAAAATCTCCTTTTCTTTTTATTCGCAAGACATAAGTATTTCTTATGATGAAAAACATACAGGCTTTAAGAAGAACAATAAAGACGCTTTTAGCGCCTTTTGGAATGATATAAGTAAGAGTAAGTACCAAAGTACCTTAAAACAATTTGAAGACTATTCAAGAAAATTAAACTTAAATGATTGGGCAAAATATTTATTAATCTATAAAAGTGCTTATCAAATATATCAAGATAAGAATATGGCAAATTTGTTTACTTGGTTTTATTTATCAAAAATGAATTATGATGTAAAAATAGCTTTTAATGATAATAATATTTATCTTATTTCAAAGCTTGAGCACAAATTATATGAAGTTTCATATTTAAAAATTAAGGATCAACGGTATTATGTATTAAGTGCAAAAAAACCTATTAAAAATATTGGGAAAGTTTATACCTATAAAAATACCTATGAGAGGGCAAATAAGAGTCTTTCGTTCACAAGCAGCAAAGCCATTAAACTTTTTGGAAATATCAAAGATAAGGTATTACGTTTTTCTTATGGCAAAAAAGAATATAAGATTAAAGCCAAATATAGTCTAGATTTAATTGACTTTTACAGTACTTTCCCACAATCTGATTATAAAGTTTATTTTAACAGTACGCACTCATTACTCTTATCTTCTAGTTTATTAAAAGAACTAAGGATTATAATAGAAGGTAAAACAGAATTAGAGGCAATTAATATTTTATTGCGTTTTGTGCAAACAGCTTTTTCATACAAAAATGATAAAGAAAATTTTTTAAAAGAAAATGTACTTTTTCCTGAAGAAACTATCTTTTATTCTTACAGTGATTGTGAAGACAGAAGCATTCTTTTTAATTTTTTAGTCAAGAACTTAAGCAATTTGGACATCATTGCGCTTAAGTACGACAATCATCTAAGCAATGCTATTGCTTTTACTTCTTACGTAAAAGGTGATTCTACACAATTCAATAATAAAAGATATGTTGTATCTGATCCCACATATATAAACGCTAATATTGGACAAACTATGCCTATATATAAAAACAAAAAATTTAAAATAATTGATATTAAATAAGTAGGATAATGTCTAATATTAGTAAACAAGGACGGTTATATAAGTATTAGTTAATAAGTGATAAAAATATATGTATAAATAATCACGTATTGTAATACATGATTATTTACACAATTATGTTACTTTAGTAAATCTAATATGTCTTTTTCTATATCCATAGGTTTTTTAGCTGAGCCATATCTTCCGCAAACTTTTCCGTTTTTATCTACTAAGAATTTTGTAAAATTCCATTTAATACCTTCAGTTGACAATAAACCTTTTGCTTCTTTTTTTAAGAATTGGTATAAAGGAATAGTATTTTCACCATTCACATCTACTTTCGCAAACATATCAAAAGTAACAGCATAATTTAACGTACAAAATTCTTGTATTTCTTCATTGCTCCCTGGTTCTTGTTTTGAAAATTGATTTGAAGGAAAAGCAAGTACTGCAAAATCTTTATCACTGTACAATTCGTGCAACTTTTCTAAACCTTCATATTGTGGTGTAAAACCACATTTACTTGCCACATTCACAATAAGTAGTACTTTATCTTTATATTCACTCATTGAAACATCTTCATTCTTTATATTTTTTACATTAAAATCATAAATATTCATAAATATCCTTTTCTTTATTATAGGAAAAATACATAAAGACATAGCGATTATGCAGTGATTTAATTTAAATTTTACAAATTTGTAAAATTTAGGGCTATTTCCTTTGAATTTAA
>CAJXWI010000063.1 GCA_913062735.1 uncultured Arcobacter sp. | reverse complement strand
ACGCTTCTTCATAATCTTCCCAAGAAGTTTCATTAACATACATTCTTGTTAATTGAGCAAGTAAATATGCCAAAGGAGCAGATGACATTTCAAATAACTCGATTGCTTCTTCATAATTTCCAAGCATTAAATTTAATTGTGCTTTAAAATCACAAACAGTAAAGTTATTTTTAAAAATAACTCCAATGTATTTTTCAATATTTAGGTTATTATCAAAGGCTTCTAATTCATCTAATATTTCTTGAGGATTATACTCTTTAAAATTTAGAACCATATCTCTAAGATATTTTCCAGCATTGGTATTATTATAAATCATATCTTCTAAAGGATAAACTTCAGAAACACCTGGAACAATTATTTGACAAGAATAAAAACCTAAGTACTTATATTCTCTAATATAAATATCTTTGTCCATAGTTTTTGCAATATCTAATAAATAATCATACTCTTCATCTGTATTAGCCCCATTATAAACCCAAGGTGTATAAGAAAAAGTTTTTTTAGCACTTAAAAATTCAAAACCGATTTTACCATTTGAATCAATAAAGTGAGACTCAATATTTGAGTTTGTTTGAATAAGTTCTTTATCAAAACTTGGTTTCTCAAACGTAGATAAATCACTTAAATCTCTACCTTGCATAAGCTCAGTCATTGTTCTTTGAAGTGATACTTCTAAAATTGGATGTGCTCCAAAAGATACAAATAATGTTGAAGTGATAGGATTAACCAAAGAAATTGCAGTTACAGGAAACTTTCCTTCAAAAGAACAATCAATTACTTCAATAATATAACCCAAGTCTTCCAAGGCTTTAATATCTTCATTTAATTTGGTGAAGTTTTTTAGAACCTCTTTAGGGAAAGTTGGAAGAGAATATCCTTCTTTAATAATAGCAATCTTTACATAACGCTCAAAAATTTCACTTAAAGATTGGACTTGTGCTTCTTTAGGAGTATTTCCAGTTGCAAGTCCATTACTTACATATAAGTTATGTGTTAAGTTAACAGGTAAGTAGGCTTCTTTTTGTGTGCCTAAATTTACAAAAGGTAAAGAAACTACTTTATCAAAATGATTACTGTGATAATCAATAAAGTCTTTTCCTTCTAATTCATTGTCTTTATTATAAAATTTTGCTAAATCTTTATCTAAGTATTCTTCATCAAAAGAAAATACTTTTTGATCAGGATATGCATCTCTGTTAGGAATATAAAATTCTATAAAAAAATTGTTTGTTTGCAATCTTTCAATATATTCACCCATAGCACTAACAATACTAGCTTCTGAGCAAGTACCCTTACCATTTGAATAAAGATGTTTAGGTGCATCATTTGAACTTAAGTTTACAGAAAAACAGTTTGTTAAAGGATGTTTTTCTTCAGCAAATGTAATTTCAGAACCAACGCTTTTTAATGTTTGTGTCATTTTTTCCAATGAATCTTCAAGGGAAGAGTTTTTTGATAATATTTTCATGTTAAACTTTGTGTTTTTTGTGATTATATCTAAATTATAGACTTATTAAGAAAAAAAATCTAAGTACATTCTTTTAATATCAAAAAAATGTACTTAAAATAATTTTATTTAATTTAAATGAAGAGTAATTATATAGAATTTTCTTTTTCAATGACCAATATTCTGGCTTCATTTATGGGTTTGGCATAATGTTGCGTTCCAAGAGAAGCAAAAAATATATCTCCCGTATTTAATACACAAGATTTTTCTTCATCGTTTTCTTTATAATACATTTTAACTTGTCCATCCAAGACTACAAATACTTCTTCTCCATCATTTGTATGCCACTTATAAGGTTTGTTAGTCCAATGTAATTTTGTAGTAATACCATTCATACAGGCTATTTGTTTTGAATCCCAAGCCTTAGAAGGCCTAAATTCTTTACTTTTAATTATTTCCATTTTTATATCGCTCCTTTTTATTAGCTAGTAAATATTATTTTTGAACATACTTCTTTTTAGCCTAATAATTTATGCCCAATAATCCCTAATAAAAAACCAAAATTAACTCCAAGGGCAGGGAAATAAGTCTTTTTAACTTTTGCTAAAGGCGCAATGTCTTGAAAAACCAAATATAAAATTCCGCCACTTGCAAATAACATTAAAGAGGAGGTAAGTTCTGGCATATCACTTAAAAAAACATTTCCTAAAAGAGCAGACACTATTCCTAAGAAAGAAAGAAAAAACAAAATTATTAAACATTTTTTTACACTGTAGTTATTTTTTCGTAAATCCCCATATGAATTAAACGCTTCAGGAAAGTTTTGCAGACCAATAAAAATCGCCAATAATAATCCAAGTTTATGATCCGTAGCAAAAACAGCCCCCAAGGCAATAGCTTCAGGAATAAAATCAATCAACATCACTAAAACTTGAGAAATATTTCCTGCTTTGCTTTCGATATAACGATCTAAAAGAAGAAACAAGAGTGCTCCACTTAAAAAACTAAGTACTATAGGAATAATACCTAAGACTTCAATTCCTTTAGGTACTAATACAAAAGCAACGGCTGCAATTATAATCCCTCCCCCAAAAGCAATAAAACTGTGAATAAGATTCTTTTTCATAGGGCTTTCTTTAAAGTATTTCTCAAATAAAAAAGAAAATACTCCCCCAAAAAAAACAGTAATGCCAGAGAAAAAAGAATACATTATTATAATTAATAAATCGCTCAATACTAATCCTATTATATTTTATGTTTTATTTGGGGATAAAATTCACATTCAATTTCTTTACTAATGATATTTTCTCTGTAGATTTTCATTTCTTGTAAATCCCACTTCATATCTTATTCCCTAATATGCAATTTTATTGTATACAGGCTTATGTTCTGATTTGATTTCTTATAAGATAGAAGCTTAATTAAAAAGATACAAAAAACAATGCATAGTTAAGTTAGTAGTACTTTTATTCATAATATACCTAAAAGAAGAACAAAAGAATTCAATATTTATCTTAAGAAATGACTTTTTTACTTATTGTAAATCACTTTTAAATTTTTTACCTACTGTTTTAATATTAAATTAATTATCAAAGTGTATACTTTTCAATAAAATTAAAGGATAAATTATCAAAAAAGTTATTTTAATGATTATGCTATTTCTTGGCACAAGTTTTTTTGCTTCAGATATAGATTTGTGGAAAAGTTCTACATTAAACAAAATTTTACAAAGAGGTGAGTTGCGAATTGGGTTAGACCCAGGATATATGCCTTTTGAAATGAAAGACAAAAATGGAAGACTTATTGGTTATGATATTGATATGGCTAAAAAAATGGCAAAAGATATGGGCGTAAAACTTAAAATTGTTCCTACAGATTGGGATGGAATAATTGCAGGTTTATTAACAGATAAATTTGATATCATCATGTCTGGAATGACAATAACACAACAAAGAAATTTAAAAATTAGCTTTTCAAAACCTCATATTATTTTGGGCCAAACCTTACTTTTAAATAAGTCATTAGAAGGAAAAATATTAAGTGCTAATGATTTGGATAAAAAAGGCTATAAAATAGTAACTAAACTTGGGGTTACTGGTGAAATTGCCGCTAGAAAATTTTTTAAAAAAGCAGAAATACAAACATTTGAGAGAATAACAGATGCTATAAATGAAGTATTAAATGGAAAAGCAGATGCGGTTATATATGATAAACCATACAATGGAATCTTTCTAGCCAATAAAGGTAAAGGTCAATTAATACATTTAGATACACCTCTTACTTATGAACCTCTAGGTTGGGCTATAAAAAAAGGGGACGCTGATTTTATGAATTGGCTAAATAATTTTCTAAGACAAATACAAGAAGACAAAGTAGTCGGTTTTTCGGATAAAATTTATAAGAAGTGGTTTATTGAAACAAAATGGTTAGATAGAGTACAATAAAAAAAATAGAGCAAATCGCTCTATTTTAAAAAAATCAAATTACAAGTATGTAGTAATACAATAAATTGTTTGCTTGTATTCTCCTTCTTATTTATAAAACTAAAAAACACTCTTTATTATTAGAGCTAAGGCACCAAATGATGCCATAGAAAGAACAATAATTTTGCTGTATTTAGGATTAAGATATTTAGAAAAGACAGGTGCAAGAAAAAAACCAATAATAAAACCTGGCATCATATAAATTCCTGATATAAATTGTGCAGTCGAAAACTCACCAAAAATATAAAACATTAATAACATCACTATGGAAAATAAGGTATATAAAAATGCCAAAGTAGATTTTAAAGACTCTAGCGGATGATTTTGAAATAACAAAGCAAGAATTTGACCTCCAACAGCAGCCATTGAGCCCATAACTCCAGCTACAAACCCTCCCGAATAATTAATGCTCTTGTTTAAAGTAAAGGATTTTATTTTTATACTTATAAAAACAGAGATTAAAATAAATATTCCAAAAACAAGTCCTAAATGTTCAAACTTGATATTTTTTAAAATAAAAATGGAAAGCAAGATACCAGCAAACATACCCAAAGAAATTTGCAGCATATTGTTTGTATCTATATGTTTTCTTCCTTTGTAGGACATCATTATGGTTAATGCTAGCGATGCAAAAGCAATTGGTGCCGGAATTAAAGTATAAGAAATCATTGCTAAAAAAGGTACGATTATCATACCAGCCGTTACACCTGTAGCCATTTGTAAAATTGAACCGAGAATTAAAATAAAGTTTATAAGTATATATGCACTTATGGTAAGTTCCATGATTTCTCCTATAAATATGAAAAAGAGTGTAATAAATTACGTCAAAGGTATTTGAAAAAAAGTGATAAAAGTATCAGTGAAAAAGAAGTGGCTAATGCCAGAGTTTAAGAAGCGTTCTTGTAATTTGATTCAATTTAAATATTTTCATAATTGCTCCTTAGTTATTATTAAACAATAGTTTAGAGCGTATATGCTTTGTTTATTATTAAACTTTATGTATAAACATGGCTCTCTTGATTTAATATTTTAATATAAAAGACTTTTAAGCTTAGAGTTCTTCTTCTAATTTTTCAAAATCCTCTTTACCTGAACCACAATCAGGACATTCCCAATCACTTGAAATATTTTCGAATGCAGTTCCTGCTTTAATTCCATTATCAGGATCACCATTTTTCACTTCATATATATACCCACGTACAGTACAAATGTAATCATTCAAGCTAAGTCCTTTTTATTAGATTTTAAATTCTATTTGATAAAAGATAGCATATCACTTCTTTTAATAAAAATCAAGCAGTAAATAAGCGTATTAAAAGAATGTATTAAAAAATATGCTTCACGTTTTTTATATCCCTAGCCCTAGCTTTACTAAGTTTTTTCTACGATGATATAAGCACAAATTTGCTAGAATACTACTCTAAATAAGAGTTTTAAAATCAAAAGGTTTAATTATAATGAGTGAGAGTAAAGATTTTTTACGTGTCAAAGTTGAAGAGGATTTAAAAAAAGGCAAATACAGTGAGATTATTACACGATTTCCTCCTGAGCCTAATGGTTTCCCACATATAGGACATGCTAAGTCTATTTGTATAAATTTTGGAATTGCACGAGATTATCAAGGACATTGTAACCTTAGAATGGATGATACTAATCCTACAAAAGAAGACACAAAATATGTAGAAGCATTAAAAGATGCTGTGCAGTGGCTTGGATTTGACTGGGGAAATAATGTACATTTTACCTCTGATTATTTCCCTAAAATATATGATTATGCACTTACATTAATAAAAATGGGAAAAGCCTATGTTGATAGCATAAATGAAGAAGAAATGCGTGAATTTAGGGGTACGGTAACCAGTGCTGGGAAAAGAAGCAAATATGCCAATCGTTCTATAGAAGAAAACTTAGAGCTTTTTTCTATAATGAAAAATGGTGACTTTAAAGATGGTTCACATGTTTTAAGAGCAAAAATTGATATGAGCGCTGCTAATATGAAATTAAGAGATCCACTTTTATATAGAATAAGACACTCCCATCATTTTAGAACAAAAGATGAGTGGTGCATTTACCCTATGTATGATTTTGCACATTGTTTATCTGATTATATTGAAGATGTTACGCACTCTATTTGCACTCTAGAATTTGAAAACAACCGTGATATTTACAATTGGGTTCTTAATACTCTTGAACTTATAGCTCCTCGTCCTTACCAACATGAATTTGCACGTTTGGGTATTAATTATACGGTTATGAGTAAAAGAAAACTTTTAGAACTAGTAGAAGTAAAAGTAGTATCAGGATGGGATGACCCAAGACTTCCAACGCTAGCTGGATATAAAAGAAGAGGTTATACAAAAGAATCGATTTTAAATTTTTGTGATCAAATTGGAATTGCAAAAGCCAATTCAATGGTAGATGTTTCACAACTTGAATTTTGCATAAGAGATGATTTAAATAAAAAAGTTCCACGTGTTATGTGTGTTCTTGATCCTTTAAAAGTAACAATAGAAAACTATGCAGGTGCAGAAGAAATAGATGCTTCTTATTATCCACACGATGTTCCTAAAGAAGGATCTAGAAAACTTCCTTTTTCTAGTGAAATTTATATTGAACGAGATGATTTTTGTGAGCATCCTCCAAAAGGGTATTTTAGACTTACAAAAGATCAAGCAGTAAGACTTAGACACGGATATATAATCACGTTTAAAGATCTTATAAAAGATGAATCTGGAAAAATAATAGAAATAAAAGCTCACTATCACGCTGATTCTAAAAGTGGAAGTGATACAAGTTCTGTAAAAGTAAAAAGTGCTATTCAATGGGTAAGTGCTGCTGAAGCTAAACAAGTAGAAGTAAGAGTTTATGATCGTTTATTTAAAAATGAAGCTCCTCAAGGCGTTGAAGATATTAATCCTAACTCTTTACAAATTATTAAAACAGCGTTAATTGAGCCTGCTGTAATAAATGACAAAATAAATACAAGATTCCAGTTTGAAAGACAGGGATATTTTTATGCTGATCCAGATGATTATACAGATGATAAACCTGTATTTAATAAGATTGTAGGATTAAAAGACTCTTGGGCTAAAAAAACAAATACAGACAAAGCTGCAGTAAAAGTAGTAAATAAAAAAGTGCAAATTGATGGTGAAATTATAGCTATGAATAGTGAGCAACAAACTTTATTTGATAACTATACAAATACCCTTAAATTAAATGCAGAAGTAGCTAATATTCTAGCAAGAGATGAAAAACTCTCGTCTTTTTACGAAGAAACGCTGACTCTTCTTTCTAGTCCTATAAGTTTGGCAAATATGGTTGCAAATGAAGTAGCAAGAGAACTAAAAGAAAAAGAGATAAAGGAACTAAAATTTACTGCAAAACAAATTAGTAAACTTGTAAAAATGTTAGATGAAGAGCTTATTTCAAGTAAGATAGCAAAACAAGTATTTGAAGAAATGATTAATACAGGGGAAGAACCAACAAAAATAGTTGAGAATAAAGGTCTTATACAAATAAGTGATCCTTCTTTAATTCTACCAATAATTGATGAGATAATAACAAACAATCCAGATAATGTTGCAAAATTTAAAGCTGGAAATAAAAAACTTTTAGGCTTTTTTGTAGGACAAGTTCTTAAAAAAACAGCAGGGAAAGCAAATCCAAAAATAGTAAATGAACTTGTAGCTCAAAAGTTACAATAAAAGACAATAAAAAAGGCCAGTTAATACTGACCTTTTAAGATTTAAAAAATCTTTCATTTTATAAATTAACTTATTTTTTTATACTTGCATATCCAAACACAACAGAAAAAGCCTTACAATAGATTAAAACAGACTCATAATCATTAAGATTAATACCTTTTAAGGAATAATTTTGATTTCCTTTATTGCCCTTTAGTTTCTCAAGGATTAACATCTTTCCAAGGCCATCTTTTTTAGGATTCTTATTTGTAGACAAAACCACATATAAGTCAGGTCCATTTGTTGCATTAAAGTTTTCAAAACGCAAATATGAGCTCTGATTATTAGAAAGTAATAATAAATCTCCAGATACATTATGTGAAGAATCACCATCTACAAAAGAACCCAATTTTTTATTTTGATTAGCATTGGATGTAGGCATAACGTCTTTTATAATACTGTCTTGCATAGAATTTTTTATCTTCTCATGTTCGTCTAATGAAATAGGTGCAGCTTCATTAACTTCAACATTAATAAATAAAGGAGAAATCAACCACCAAGCAATTGCGGATACCAGTATAAAAATACTACTTATAATTATTTTTTTCATAATAAATTATATCAAATTTTCTGTAGATTCTTCTAAAAAAGAAATTCTACTATTAATATAAGCAGCATTTTTTATTTTACTGCTGGGCTTTAACTTTAAAATAGGAAACAACAGCAGAAAAAACTTCTAATATTCTAACCCCCAAAGAAACATTTGTTTTTTTAGATTTTAGGTATTTCACTATATCAATATTCCCAAAAATACTTGCATACATAATAGCTTTTGAATTCACTTCCACTTTATTTTCTACTAGCAATTTTACTATGTTTAAATAACCTTTAAAACACACTCCTTCTAAAGGTGTTTGCCCTCTTTGATTCCTTTGATTTAGTCTTGCTTTATATGAAATTAACATTTTGCATGTTTCATAGTTTCCATTATAAGAAGCAAGAATCAATAAACTATCCTCTTTATGTGTTGTTAAATTGACGTTTATTACAGCTTTAATCATTTTTTCAAGTTCTTTACTCTCACCTACTCTTGCATAATCAAGCGCAATTAGTTGTAATTGTTCATAGCGTTTTTCTTCTTCTAGGCTTATGTCAGTTTTCATGATAAAGCGCCTTTTACTCCCTCTGCATACTCTTTTGAGATTTGTTCATACAAGGCCAATTGTTTATCAATAATATATTGTGGCACCCCCTTCATAGCAGCCGCAATATTAGTAAAAAGTTGTTCTTTTTGAGAATCATTCATTAAATTAAATAAAGCCCGTGGTTGTTTAAAATAGTCATTATTTTTTGTTTTATCATATCTATCAACCTTACCTTCCATATCTAAAGCAGGTTCTCTAAACGCTTCATCTTCTTTAGGTCCATCAAACGTATTAGGCTCATAATTAACCCCCTCAACTTCTTTAATATCCTTATAATTCATAGCTCCACCCATATGATAGGTATTCACTTCATTTAAGGGTCTATTAATAGGCAGACTTTCATAATGAGTTCCTACTCTGTACCTGTGAGCATCTGGATAAGAAAAAGCTCTTGCTTGTAACATTTTATCAGGAGAGAGACCAATGCCTCTTACTG
>CAJXWI010000062.1 GCA_913062735.1 uncultured Arcobacter sp. | reverse complement strand
TAAACTAATTTTCTTTAATTCTGCATACTCTTGTAAACTGATTTTTTCCACTTTATAAACCCTTTTGTAAATATTAATTTTTTGATTATAGCACTTTTATTTTGTGAGTTTGTCTAACGGAGTCCGAATTTGTAAAGTCTTTTAATCTTTAAGTTTCATTTAATATAAATGTGTATACAATTATAAATACAAAAGGTAGTTACAGAATAAAAAGGATTTAAAATGACAAAGATTCAAAAATTGTTATTAGAAGATGAAGCTAACAAAAAAAAGTTTACGATTAACTTTAGAGTTTCAGAACAACAAAAAAAAGAGATTGAAGAATTTATTGAATATTACGGAATGAAGAAGTCAACTTGGTTTGATTTAATGATTAAAAATACTAAAAATGGAATGATATTAGATAAAGACAGTTAAAAAATAAAAAGAATAAGTGCTTTAACTTTGGTCGGTTCAGCACTTATCTATTAGGTTTGTAAAATGATTATATCACAAAATTCAAAAAACATCAATTTAGACAGAGAAAAACTTGAGGATATTACCGAAAAGTTTAAAGAGTTTAAAAAACATAATTTTAAAGTTTCTCGTTCTATCACTCATGTTATGGATTGTATGCGTGGCGATAAAAGAACTCCCGATAAAAAAATCAAAGGTAAATATCTATCCGAATATTTTTCACAAAATAAACAGGTTAGAATTAAAAAATGTAATTCATGGGGTGAATTTGCAAAATTTACTGACGGCAAAAAAGAAATTAAACAAACTAAATCAAATGCTTGTGGTACTCATTTATTATGTCCGTTTTGTGCTTCTCGTAAAGCTTCAAAAATTCAAAAAAGAATGGAAGATTTTTTTCTTTGTTTTGATGATGAAATAATAGAACATAACTTTGATGATTTTGCTGATGTTGTAAATAATGAATATAAACCTAGTGCATCAGAACATACAAAAGAAATTTATAAAAAAGTTAATGATAAGTTTGGAAATATTTTAGATTTGAATTGGTATTTTTCAGTATTAACTGTTAAAAACTCATTTGATGTTGATGAATGTTTAAATCATTTAAAAAGAAGTTTTCAAACTATTAGAGAAAAAATCAAGTTATATAAAAAAGGTCGTGATATAGATACTGTTTTTTCTGTTCTTGGTGCTGTATATAGTATAGAAATTACATATAATCCTTTTACTGGTTTCCACCCTCATATTAATATTTTGATGGCAACAGATAAAAAAATTGATGATTGCAAAATGTATAAAAACAGAAAACAAAAAGAACCAAAAAAAGTTACTGATTGTTATTGGAACTCTAAAAAATTATCTGCTGAATGGAAGTCAATTACTAAAGATTCTTATATTACTTCATGTACTCCTTTAAATATTAGAGTAGGTTTGAAAGAAAATTTAATGGAAATTATAAAATATGCTTTAAAATTTAATGATATGAATACTAATATCTTAGTTGAAATGTACCCTCATTTATATAGACAAAGATTTTTTGGTACTTTAGGTTTCTTTTATGGTCTTGGATTAGATAAAATTGAGATTGAAGAATTTGTTTCAGAACGTGAATATATAGAGTTTGTTATGACTTATACCAAAGGACAATATCACTTTTCAGAAAAAACAAAAGAGATTGATTACGAATTTGTAGATTGTAACGGAAATATGACGGATTTAGTAACTAAAGATGAAGCTTTAAAACAAAAAAAAGATGCTGATTGGCAAAAAATAAAGTCTAAGAAGTGATTTTATTGGTCTAAATTTAAGTTAAAATCTAATATCATTGTTTACAAATCGTATACTTTTAAAGGATAAATTATGATTAATGATATTAAATTTTTAGATAATGTAGTTAAATATGTTCTTAAAGAGATTCAAAAAACATCAAATTAGATTATTTTTTTATCTTGTGCTTCTTTTATAAGTCCTACAATACAAATTTCTAATAAATCGCTGATTTTTTTATCGTTAATTTCTGCTAATTTTTGCAAATTTTCATTAACTTTTTTAGATACTCTTGTACTAATTATTACTTCTTTTTTATCTCTTTTTTGCCAATTTTCAATATTTTCTAACATTGTATCATTCCCCCTTATTTTCATGTATACAAACATTATAATTTATGTATACAAAATCTATCCTTAATTTTCTTAAGTTGTTTTTAACATTATATCTTGACTAAAATACTAGCCATTTAATGAATTTCTACTGTTTACAATTTGTATACATTTTGTTTACATTAAGTATACATTAAGTTTACAAAATGTAAACTTTCAATATAACTTAATCAAACAAAGGAAAAAAAATGAGTGATTCAGTCAAAACTGCACAACTAAGTGTAAAGGGAAATTTAGTCTCTATTGTTGTTAAAGAACAAAAAACAAATGAAACTTCTGGCGAAGTAGTACCTGAACATATCAGATTAGAATTTTTAATGATTACTTCTAAAGGTATGGAGTTTATAAAAGTTAAAGATATTCAGTCTAAATATAAAACTCTTAAAATTGGAGAAGAAGTAGAAGTTCCAATTAGAGTTACTGCTTCAAATATGGGAACGACTTTCTATGAAGTTGCTTACTAAAGTGGATTTTGACCTCTTTTTGAGCTTGTCGAAAAAAGAGGGCGAAAGCCCTTACTTGATACTAACGAAGTAACTGGGGCAACCCCGAAAACATGGGGTCTAAAATCGTTGTACTTTGTTTTAGTTAAAAAATTTTTGAATAAGTTTCCACTTATTTATTAGGTTTTGGGAATTTAAAAAAAATTTAAAGGATTCGAAATGAAAAAGTCATTTCAAAGTTACAAAACGGGTGTTATTGGTTTCGCTGTTGCAGTTGGTTCTGCTATTCAAGCACAAGCGGCAATTACTGCTCCAACTTTAGATACTGCTGATGCTTTAACTGTTGGTGGTGCTGTTCTTGCAGGTGGTGCGGCTTTGTGGGGAATTAAAAAAGCTATCTCTATGCTTCGAGCATAATTCCAAAAAAAAATTTTGGGGGGGTATCCCCTCCAAAAATTACTTGAAAGGTTTTCAAATGACTATTGATTTAATTGAAGTTACTTTTATATTTAGTCCTTTTATAACTTTTTTCGCTGTCTTGTGGGGTCTGCATAAAGCTATTGATTTAATCAAAGGATAAATTATGTTAACTATTAAAAATCTAACTTTTATAACAATTTGCGTTCTTGTTGCTTCTGCTACTTCTTTATTTGTCCATTTTGTATTATGAAAAATTTATTCATAATTGCATTTTTTATAAGTAGTGTTTTTGCTGATTATGTTCCCTCTGATGTTGCTTTAAATCTTGGGATTACTCTTACAGAATATAATTATTTAATGGCTCTAATTGGTTTTACTGTTGGTTCTGCTTTTTTTGCTTTAATGTCTTATATCGCTGTATCTATTGGAAATGGGAAATAATGAAAACAATATTAACTATTTTATTTTTTGTAAGTGGTATGTATGCTCTTGACGTTGAAATAATACCTCTTACAAGCGATAACACAATTAACTATACATTTTCTGTTATGTGGTGGCTTTCTGTTGCTCTTGTGCCTTTAATGGGTGCTATGTCTTTTTTTAAAAGGTAAATTATGAAACATTTATTAATTCTATCAATTTTTATTTTTAATCTTTATGCAAATGTCGTTATTGATGTATCACATAATTTTTGTAATGGTACAACTCAAAATATAGGTGTTGAAGAAACTTATAATTATTCTACTACTGATGGAGTTAATAGAGTTATACAAAATATTCCATTTTCTATAAATACTCCTTATCTTCATGCACCTGATTTAAGTTTAGATAATTTTATATTTAATCCTAGAACTTCTGCTCCTGATAATTATTATAAAATTACTTATGTTGGTAAAAGTTCATCTTATGTAAGAATAGGGGGTAAACAAATAACTTGTGCTGTTCCTCAAACTTCTTGTATTGATAGTTCTGATGATTTAGTCGGGGGGATTTGTGTTCCAAATACTCATTATAATTTGCCTTTAGTTCCTGATTGCCTTGATAATGAAACTTTAATTGATAATGTTTGTGAATTAAATGATTATAGTTCCGAAAATATTTTTTTTAAAGCTAATACATTAGATAGTGGTATTGATACTCCTGATACTTTTTGCGGTGTTGGTGGTTCTGCTTCTTCTCCCTCTGAATATAGTTATCATTTTAAATTACCTCTTAATATTTTCGGTGTTACTTTTAATAAAACTAGTTTTACTAGTGATGCTGATGGTAAACAAATATCTCTCCCATTTTCTGTTAAAGATTCTAGAATTGATGCTGTTTCAATTATTAGAAGTGTAACCCCAGTTTATGGAAAAGATGAAATTTTTGTTAGTCGTTTAAAATTTACTTGTCAACAATGTGCAAATGGTTTTGATGTTGATGGAAGTTGTAAAGAGGTTGCCGAAATTGTGGGGGAACATTTAGTTTCTGCTCGTAATTGTTCTGCTTTTGATGGTTGGAAAAAATCTAATATTCCTGATGGTATATCTAATTCAACTGCGGCTTGTATGTTACAAGTTCCCGGGGATTGTGTTTCTTATCAAGAATTTAATTATGATACTGGTGTTTTATCCTATCACGATTACGGAATAAAAGTTTATAATCCATTTACTGAGGGCGATTATGCCGCTCCAAAAACTACTACAAGATTATTTTGTGCTATTGATGAAGATGAAGCTAAAAAAAATCCAACTTTGGGTGTTTGTCCTGATGGTGGTGCTTTGCTTAATGGTTCATGTGATAGAAGTTGTGAAGATGTAAATATGGTTACTACAAAAACTCCAACTAGTGAATTAGATTACAATTCACAAAATTTATATACTTGTAAGGCTCAAATAGATTGTGAAACTTTTGAAGAAGAAGCATTAACAGCTTGTGGAAGTTTAGCAAATATTGAATTACTTAATTGTAGTGAAAATTTAAATGTCGGTACATATCAATGTAAAGATGATATTTTAACTCCAAGTCCTGATGCTCCAAAAGGAGATATTTATGATAATGATTTACCAACTGAAGAAGCACAAATTGAAGAAACTGTTGATGATGCAACTTTAACAGAAGATGCAAAACAAGCTAAAAATGATAATTTAAAAACTCGTACTCGATTAATGAATATACATGATGATATGAGAAAAGGAAACGAAGCTTTAAACGACCAATTAAAAGTTGCAAATGACCATTTAAATTTTGTTGAAGCAAATACAGAATTAACTGCAAAATCTACTGCGAAAATTGCGGGGGATTTAGAAAAACAAAATGAAGATGCTGTTCTTACTAAAGATGCTGCTGATTTTACAGAAAGTGAAGTAAAAACTCAAAATGATTCAATTCGTCAAGATTCAGAAGATTCTGCTAATGGTGTTTTAGAAAGTATTGATTCTGCTATTGATACTGTTCAAAATGGTTTTACTTTTACTGCTCCACCATCAACAGTAAGTAATATATCTTTTAATGCTCTTGATAAAGATATAGTTTTTGACCCTTGTTCTAGTCTTTCACAATTTGCGTTTATATTCTCATTACTAATTGAGATTATTTTAATGGCTCTTTCAATTAAACTGATGTTCTTTGGAATAGCAATAATGAAAAAGGATTCATAATGCCAATATTAGCAATTATCTTTACTTGGTTAGTCGAAAAATTTGGTGCAAGTGCTGTAAAAACTGCAATTGTTGGAAGTGCAAAAGCTATATCTTGGATTATGGTTATAGCTGTTTATACTTTTGCTATTGGTGGAATTTTAACAGTTGTTACATTATTCCAAAATTTGTTAAATAAAATAATGAGTCTTAATAATACTGGTGGTTTGATAGCTAGTCAAATAAATAGTGTTTTTCATTGTTCGGGAATTTGGACTGGTATTGAAACTGCTTTTCCTATTGTTTTTACTGCTGTAATTTTTGTTTTAGTTATATCGTTAAATAACATAGTAATGAGTGTTAAGAATAGAGTTGAAAATGATGTTAAAGACATGGTAAATCTTTTTTAAAAAAGGATAAATTATGATTGAAATATTAACGGGTGTTCCAGGAAGTGGAAAAACTTATAAAGCTATGTATGTTTTATTCTGTAATTTTGCAAAAGATAAAAAAATAATCAAAGATAATAAATTTATTGTTAAGGGTATTAAAAATGCTCTTACTAATATTAATGAATTAGATTTAACAAAATTTGAAAATGTTGATTCTTTGAATTGGGAAAAGTTTTATAATGATATAACATCTTTATACAATTTTCATAAACAAAATAATAGTGATACAGAATTAAAAGAATTTGCTAGTAAATTAGATTTGTTGCATACTTTGATAATTTTAGATGAATGTCATAATTATTTTGATTCACAAGATAAAGTTTTGGTTTGGTGGCTTTCATATCATAGACATTTATATCAAGAAGTATATTTAATTACACAAAATTTATCTTTAGTAAATGCTAAATATAAAGCATTTTCAGAATTTTTCTATAAAGCTATTCCATCAAGTTTGAAGATATTTAAATCTATGAAATATAACCAATACACTAATGCAAGATTATCATTAAATTCAAAAAGTAATGTTATTAAATTACCTATTGTCAATGAAGTATTTGAAACTTATTCTAGTGGTAAAAATTCAGATTCAAAATCAATTATTAAAAAGTTTTTTATGTTAGCTATTGTTTTGATTATATTAGTTATATCTATTTTTAAATTTGCTTTTGGTGCTGAAACTATTGAAGAACAAATTAAAGAAGCTGTGACAGAAGTTGAAACTCCTGTTGATAATAATCCATTTCGTAAACCTGAACCATTAGAAAGTAAAAAATTTAAAAAAGAAAAAAAATTTTATATAAAAATTACTTGTTCCCAAAAATTACAAATTTGTAATTATAATTCAAAATCTTTCACAAAAAAATTAATTGATAATATGACTGAAATGTTTGATTATAAAGTTTTAGCTTTTGCAGATATTCCATATACAGAATATTCAAATTATTATTTAGAAGTAGATAGTAAGTTTTATTATATGTTTAACGAAGTTTCTAAAAAATCCAATAATAAGGTTATCAAAGATGAAAAAGTTACTTTTAATAATGCTGATAGTAAAACAGTTATTAGCAAATGATTTTATAGATATTACCTTAAAAGATTATATTCAAATTGTTTCAAAACAACAAAATGTGACTATAATTATTGATGATAAAATTGATAAGAAATTTTCTTTAATGATATCAACTCAAATTAAAAAAAAGACATATTGGGATATTTTAGGAACTCTTTTAAAAGATAAAGATTTAAAACTCGTTTTGATTAAAAATCATTTCTATATTACTTCTACTGTTGATGATGAAAAAATGATTCATAAATACAAATTTAAATATGTTGCATATGATGATGTTAAAGATATTATGACTTTATATCCTCATAAATATAAATTTATTAAAAATTTAAAAACTGTATTTGTTGAAGCTACTGAAACGGAGTTTAAAAAAATGTTATCAATATTTAGAACTGTGGATAAATTACCCTCACAATTAAAATTAAAAATTACAATTTTAGAAACTGATGTTGGAAAATTAAAAGAATATGGAATGGAAAATACTTTAAATTTAAAACAAGGGGGAAATGAAAATTTCTTTTTTAACTTATTAGCTTTTCCATTTAGTGTAAATAATTCATTAAGTACTATTCAAAGAAACCAATTTACAACATTTGTTAAATATATGGATACTAATAATTATACAAAAATTTTATCAAGTCCAACTCTTACTATATTTGATAATAAAACTTCTATATTTGATATTGTCAAAAATATTCCTTATCAAACTGGAAAAACTGTAAATTCTGATGATGTTACAAAAACAACAACAGCAACAGAATATAAAGATATAGGACTAAAATTAAAAATTGAACCTATGATAAATGAAGATGATGTTTATTTAGATATTGATTTAACATCAGAAAATATTTTAGATACTACTGATACTCCAACTATTTCAAAAAGACATATAAATCAATTTGTAACATTAAAAAAAGGTCAAGTATTTATTTTAACTGGTATTAATCAAACTGAAACTTTTACTAAAACTAGTGCTACTCCAATTCTTTCAGATATTCCAGTACTTGGGTGGCTTTTTAAAAGTGATTCAACTGAAAATAAAACTAGTAATTTAACTATTATGCTAGAAATTATCTGAGGTCGCTCTTTTTGATTCTTTTTTAAAGAATATACAGAAAGGGGAATAAGGACTTCAAAAATACAATGTTGTTTTAGGATAGTGGATAAATAACTTACTAAAGAAAAAGAGACAGAGTGAAGAAATATTAATTTAAAAATAAAAAGGAATTACTCTCACTTAAATGCAACAGTAGAAAAAGAAATAAATTACAAGTCTTATGCTTCAACTGTTTCAAATTTTTAATTTGATCCGTTGCAGCATAAAGTGTAAAAACTCATTAAGAAATGATATTTCATTATTTGTCCTTTTTGTTTCCATCTAAAATATCGTAATGTTTTTCCATTTCTTTTTGAAATTCAATAGTATTCATATATTCGTCTTTTCTTTTTCTGTCTAAGGCTCTTAATGTTTCTGCAATTTCTTTGATTTTATCATAGCTTTCTTTTTCAGAATTTTCATAATCTTCTAAGTGACTACGAATAAAACCGTTTACCATATCTGACATATTAACATCAAATATTGTTGATAAGTCTATTACTTTATCATGCAAATCTTTGTGCATTTGAAACCTGAAAGTTACTTTTTCTTCTCTCTTCATTTTTTTGATTATAGCACTTAACATTGTATATCCTTTTTTTTAATATAAATTATTATATCAAATTGTCATATAATTTGTCAAGCCATGACAATAAACTTGACAATAAAATTTTTATACGTTATAATTTCTTATGACTTTTTAACATTACTAGCAATTTTGACGGAAATTGGTTATTGAGTTTATATAGCTATATTATAGTATCTGTGTTCCTGATACTGCTTTGAGGATTAGTAATATAAGTTTTTTTATCTTTGCTTATATTACTTTTTCTTTTTCTTCTTTTCTTTCTTTTTATGTGGTATTGCAATATTTTTCATTTCAGATATGAATTGTTTATATACGTTTTTGCTTTCATCAGTTGCATTTTTTAAATCATTAATTAAAAGTTTATTATCTTTATTAAGTTGTTTATTTTGCTTTATTAATTGTTTATTCATTATTTTTAAATCTTTTATACGTTCTTTATAAATACTTTCTAAATTAGTATCTAAACTGTTTATATTGATAGTATCTTTTTTAGTAACCATTTCATTTCTATCAATAAGTATATATCGTCTGTTCTTCTCTTTTATAGATTCAACTATATTATTCTTAATGTGTTTATTAACAGTTACTAAACTAATTTTCTTTAATTCTGCATACTCTTGTAAACTGATTTTTTCCACTTTATAAACCCTTTTGTAAATATTAA
>CAJXWI010000061.1 GCA_913062735.1 uncultured Arcobacter sp. | reverse complement strand
TAGCCCTTACTTACAAATTCTAATTTAATATCTTTTACTAGAGCTAAGAACAAAAATACGTCGTAGTTTCTACGTCTTATTTTTCTAACCCTTAATTCTAATATTCTTAAGTCTTAAAATATTATTTTAAGCTAAATATGCTTACAATACTAATTATGATAATAAATATCATTTAAACTATCTTTTGGTAAAGGCACAATGTTAACGTATTATAAAGAACTCATTTATTATGTACAAAGAATGGTTGGAGATAAAGACAATGCAAAAGATGTTGTTCAAGAAGCCTATTCCAGAGTCATTAATGTTGATAATAAAACCACTATTTCTAATAAACGTGCTTACTTATATAAAATGGTTAGAAATATAGTTATTGATGATGTGCGAAAAAACAAAAACATCGCTAAAATAGCTTATGAAGAAGAACAATTTGTAATTCCTGTAAATGAACAACCAGATGAAATTACTGTTGAAGACAATACTCAGCAAGTATTAATGAGCGTAGTACAAAACCTTCCTACACGTAGCAAACAAGCTTTTATTTTTCATGTTTTAGAGGGGTATAGCAGAAAAGAAATTGCTCTTAAAATGGGGATTAATATTAGTACAGTAGACAAACATATTACTCATGCTACACTTAAAATCAAAAAAGAATTAGAAGAACAATGAAAAGGCTAAATAACATGCAAACAATAAACGAGCAAGCCTCTATTTGGATTTCTAAACAACAAGATGGATTAAATGAGCAGGAGAATAAACTCTTTACAAAGTGGCTAGAAAACACCCAACATCAAGAAGCTTATGATTCTATTATAAGTATAAGAAACGCCTTTAAAACCTTGCCAAATTCTACTCAAAATCAATTAAAATTTGAAGCAAAAAAAGAACTAAGAATAAGTAAAATATTACAGAAACTGAAACCTTTGGCTTTTGTGGCTATGTTTTTATTAACTGTATCTTTTACAATATTTCAAATGACTTCATATTCTAAACCTCTTTTTTCAGAAGAATTTTTAAGTGAATATACGCAAAATAGTGTCATTAATTTACAAGACGGTTCCAAAATCATACTAGATGCTAATTCAAAAATAAAAGTGGATTTTTTTAAAAATACTAGAAAAGTAGCATTTTTAAAAGGAAAAGCAATCTTTGAAGTAAAAAAAGACATTACTCGTCCTTTTATTATTAATTCCAACAATGTACAGATTGAGGTAGTAGGAACAAAATTTGAAGTTACTAATATTAAAAAGATCAGCGCCATTCAAGTAAAAGAAGGAACAGTAAAAATTTCAAAACAAGTTCCTAATAATAAATACAAAATACTTTCTTTACTTACAAAAGGTCAAAATATCTCTATTAATACAAAAGGAGAAATTCTTTCTTATGGAGAAATAGAGCCAAGCGAAATAGCAACATGGCAAAAAGGGTATATAGTTTTTAATAAAACTCCTTTAAAAGATGCCTTAGATGAATTCGCAAGGTACGTAAATATAAATGTAGCTTATGAAGATTTTGAACTAGCAAAGCTTCCTATTGCAGGTAAATTCTCTATTAATGAATTTGATAAATTTTTAACTGCCTTGCCTAAAATTTACCCCCTTCAAATTAAAAATTCAAATAAAACCATAACAATAAGTAATAAAATCAATTAAGAAACTGCTGTAAAAACGCTATATATAAGCTTGTTTTTTCATTTTAAAAAACTTTACAAAATAAATCAATATTTATTACCGTTTTTTTTTCTTCTTACGTCTTATTAGTATAGAGAATGATTATCAAAATTATTCTTATCAAAAGGAAAAAAATGAACTTACTAAAATCTTCGTTTATTGCAGTTAATCTATGTGCTTTGTTAAGCCTTAGTTTATCCGCACAAACATTCAGCATACAAAATAAAACTCTAATTGAAGCAATTAAAGAAATATCAAAAAGCGCAAATATTCCTTATTTGGCAAACAGTACTTTATTAGAAAATAAAAAAGCTCCCAATATCAAAAATATTGAAGGACTTGAAAATGCTTTAAAAAAAGTATTACAAGGAACAAAGCTAGAAGCGGTGATTGAAGACGGCACTATTTTAATCAGAAAAAAAAGTATCAAAAATACTTCATCAAATTTAGGAAGCATTGATGTTATTGAGCAATCTAATGTAACAGAAGGTAGTGGTTCTTATACAACAGCCTCAATGTCTACAGCAACAAAAATGAATCTATCTATAAAAGAGACACCTCAAAGTGTATCTGTAATCACAAGGGAACAAATCAATGATTTAAATATCACTTCCATAGCTGATATAGTAAGAGCTTCTACTGGTTTATATGCAGAATCCATAAATACTGATATCTCTAACTATTACGCAAGAGGATTTTCTATCAAAAATTTCCAAATTAATGGGGTGCCTACTAATCTTAAAACAGGATACAAAGGGGATACGTATCAAGATTTAGGAATTTATGATAGAGTTGAAGTTGTTAGAGGATCTACTGGCTTGCTTTCAGGCTCTGGTGAACCCTCTGCTACTATTAACTTTGTAAGAAAAAAAGCAAATTCAAAAGAATTTAAAGGGCAAGTAGATTTAGAAATTGGCTCTTGGAACAAAAAGAAAGCCAGTGTTGATTTAAGCTCTGCTTTGAATGCAAAAGGAAGTATAAGAACAAGAATATTTGCTAGTAAAGAAAATAAAAAAGCCGCACAAGATTTTTATAAAAAAGATACCAATGTTTTTTATTCTTTATTTGAAGCAGATATTACAGACAATACTCTATTAAGTCTAGGATTTTCCTACCAACAAGATGATGCAAAAGGTGTAACTTATGGCGAAATACCTGGACTTTTTAGTGATGGAAGTAAAACAGACTTTGATGTAAGCAAAACTACATCAAGCCCATGGACATTTAGAAAAACCACACAAAAAAGATATTTTGCCAATTTAGAACATACTTTTATGAATGATATTAAGATTAATACCTCATATGCACATGCCATAATTGACACAACTGCAAAATTAGCAAGGTTAACTGGTACAGTAAATAAAATAACAGGCTTAGGATTAACAAGTAAAGCAAACTTTTACCCCTCAGATAAAGTAACACAAGATACTTTAGATGTGTATGCAAACATACCCTTTGAAGCTTTTTCTAATGAACACGAGCTAATAGCTGGTCTTTCTTATAGTAAAATGAAAACAAATACAGACTCTATTAGTGGTACAGATAGTGCTGCAAGTTCATTTTATACTTGGAATGGAGCTACTGAACCCACTTGGGGAAGTGCATCAAATAAAACTCAAGAAGTTAGCGAAAATGGTATTTATGCTGCTGCACGCATTAATGTTAGAAATGATTTAAAATTAATATTTGGTTCACGTTTAAGTAATTATTCCTACAATGAGAACAATGCAGGAATCAAAAAAAGTAGAGAAGATAAAAATGTTATTACTCCTTATGCCGGAATAGTTTATAATATAAACGACACGTACTCAGCGTATGCAAGTTATACCAATATTTTTACGCCCCAAAGTAAAAAAACAAAAAATGGTGATACCTTACAGCCAATTAGAGGAAATAGCGTTGAAGTAGGAACAAAAGCATCGTATTTTGATGATAAATTAAATGCAAGCCTTAGTATATACAGAATGCAACAAGAAAACCTTGCAAAAAGAGACCCAGGTCAAACAGTATTGTCAACATCTGAAAATGCTTATACAGAAAGTAAAGGAACAATGAGTAGAGGAATAGAATTTGAAGTAGCAGGAGATATTACAGAAAACTTAAATCTTTCACTTGGAATGTCAAAAAATACAACAAAATATTCTGATGGAAGTAAAGATGAGTATACACCAGATAGATTATTAAAAATATATGCGAAATATAATATTAACAAGCTAACACTAGGAACTGGTCTTAACTGGCAAAGTGATAGAATAGATGGAGTTGAACAAGCGTCATATGCGATTATAAGTGCAATGAGTAAATATGATTTTTCAAATGACTTATCTCTTCAAGTAAACGTTACAAACTTATTTGACAAAAAGTATTACAGTACATTTTGGGTAAATGGCTATAACTATGGAGAAGCACGAAAAATCACTGCAAAACTTAGTTATAAATTCTAAAAATCAAGGGTTCTCCTATAACACTTGATTCCATTATAGTTACAGACATAATACCCATCATTTTTCGAAAATGATGGGTATTTATTTAAAATTCATCTAAAACAAGAAACATTTCAAATTTCTAAATCTAATCTTTAAGTTACTAAATTTTCGTCTAATTTACAAGAGGTCAATAATTAAAATATTATTTTAAGCTAAATATACTTACAATACCAATTATGATAATAAATATCAGTTAAATCATATTTTGGCAAAGGTACTATGTTAGCGTATTATAAAGAACTCATTTATTATGTACAAAGAATGGTTGGAGATAAGGACAATGCAAAAGATGTTGTTCAAGAAGCCTATTCCAGAATGTTAAGAGTAAATCAGGATATTAACAACGAACGTGCGTATTTATATAAACTCTCAAGAAATATAGTAATTGATCAAGCTAGAAAACACAAAATCACTGCACAAACTATTTATGAAGAAGAACAGCACACTATTCCACAAGAACAACAACCCGATGAACTAGCTTATAAAACTAACCAGCATGAAGTTTTAATGGAAATTGTATTATCCTTGCCTGCTAAAAATCAACAAGCCTTTATTTTACATGTAATTGATGGTTTCTCAAGAAAAGAAATATCAATTAAAATGGGAATTTCAATTGCAGCTGTTGAAAAACACATTATTAGAGCCAGTGATAAAATAAAAAATAAATTGAGTGATATACAATGAAAAATATTAAACAAACAGCAGCATCATGGGTGATAAAAAAAACAGAAGGCTTAAATTCTTGTGAAAAAAACAACTTAGATTCTTGGTTAAGTCAAGATACTAAACATCAAGAAGCCTATAACCAAGAACAAGAGATAAGGGAATCTTTTAATACTATGCCCAAAGAAATACGAGATATTTTAAGTAAAAAAGCCTCAAGTGGAGTACAAAGAACAAATAATTTTCAAAAACTAAAACCTATGTTAATAGCGGCACTTTTTTTATTAAGTATTTCTTTTTCTTATTATAAATATCAAGATTATTCTAAACCTATTTTTTCAAATACTTACGTTTCTTCGTCTTTAAAAGAAAACAGCATTATACTTCCAGATGGTTCAAAGATTGTTTTAGATGTAAAATCAAGTATAAAAGTAAGTATGTATCAAGATAAAAGAGAAGTTCATTTCTTAAAGGGAAAAGCTTTATTTACAGTAGCTAAAGATAAAAATAGACCTTTTATTATTCATTCCCTTAATACACAAATAGAAGTTATAGGTACACAGTTTGAAGTAAGTAAAATAAAGGAACAAACCCAAGTAAATGTAAAAGAAGGTATCGTAAAAATAAGTCAAACGTATTCCAGTAAAGCTGCTAAAATTATTACTCTTTTAACTAAAGCTCAAACAATTAGCATTAATAAAGCAGGAAAAGTTCTTAATTTTAGTAATACCAATGTAAATACCATAGCTACTTGGGAGAAAGGTTATTTATTGTTTAATCAAACTTCTTTAAAAGAAGCCATAAATACTTTTTCAAGATACTCCTCTAAAACTATCCTCTTAGAGAATGACACAGTAAGAAACACACAAATTACAGGCAAATTCTCCACCCAAGAATTTGATAAATTCTTAAATGCCCTACCTAAAATTTATGCTTTAAAAATAGAAGAAAAAAACAAAGTTTACCAAATTCTTGAAAAATAGTGTCTGATTTTGTTTTCTAGTTCGTCTTATTTTTGAAAAGAATGATTATGAGAATTATTCTTAATAATTTAAGGAAAATGAATGAATTACATTAAGTCAACATTAATTGCTCCAGCATTAGCTGTGCTTTTATCAACAACTTTGCTTGCGGCAGAGTCTTATACAATTGAAAATCAATCCCTAAAAGAAGCGATTGAAGTTTTATCAAAAAAATCAAATACCCCTTATATGGTAGATGGAAAACTCTTACAAGGGAAAAAAGCTCCCAATATCAAAAATATTGAAGGACTTGAAAATGCTTTAAAAAAAGTATTACAAGGAACTAATCTAGAAGCGGTAATTGAAGACGGTACTATTTTAATCAGAAAAAAAAGTATGAAAAAAAAATCATCTTCAAACCTTGGAAGCATTGATGTTATTGAACAATCTAATGTGACAGAAGGTAGTGGTTCTTATACAATTCAGTCTATGAATACATCAACAAGACTAAACTTATCAATAAAAGAGACCCCTCAAAGTATCAAAGTGCTTACACACCAAAAGATAATAGATAAAAATATACAATCTTTTGAAGATATAGCTTCTTCCACAGCTGGAATTAGTATGTCAAAAAATTATCAAATGGCGAACCATATTTATAGCAGAGGTTTTCAAGTTGATTATTATCAGATTGATGGAAGCCCTACTATTTATAATGCTAATCAAGAAAATTTAATGATGTATGATAGAGTAGAAATTGTAAAAGGAGCAAATGGATTAATAAGTGGTGCAGGAAATCCAGCTGTTAGTATTAATTATATAAAGAAACATGCTAAGAGTAAGGATTTTAAAGCTTCTCTTCAATTAGAGGCTGGATCTTGGAATTCGTATGGAACAACTGTTGATTTGTCCTCAGGTTTAAATAAATCAGGTAGTATTAGAGGAAGAATTATTGCTTCATATAAACAAAATGATTCTTTTATAGATGAGTTAAATGAAAAAGACAATACTGTATATACTACATTTGAAGCTGATTTAAACGATAACACTTTATTATCACTTACTTTAAGTAAACAAAAATTCAACAACGAGAATGATAATGGAGCAGGTGTTCCTATCTACTTCTCAGATGGAAGCAAAACTAATTTTTCAAAATCATCAAACTTTAGTGGAAAGGATGACTATAATAAGTATACAAATACTACGGCCGCTCTAAAACTAGAACACATATTTAATAATGATGTTAAACTAATAACAAATTATACGTATAGTAAAAATAATGTTGATGAAATTAGTTTTTGGAATAGAAGAAGTTTTCCAAATAAAACAACAGGAATATTAACTATTAATCCTGCTGCAAAACAAGACTATACATCTAAAAACCATGCTCTAGATATTTATGCTTCAATACCATTTGCTTTAGCAAACAGAAAACATGAATTCATTACTGGTTTAATGTACAGTAAAAATGATATCCACGATATTTATTCAGATGATACGGGAAGTTCTTTATCTAGTAATGTCTACAACTGGGATAATAGTACTAATCTTACATCATTTGAAGAATGGGGTAATTTTAAAAAGGAAACAAAACAATTAGGTATGTATTCTGTAGGTAATTTTTCATTATCAGATGATATTAAACTAATTGCAGGAGCACGAGTATCTAATTGGGAATATAATACCGAAGAACAGTGGTCTGGAGGAAGTATAGAAAAAGAGACTTTTAAATTTAATAACAACATAACTCCATTTTTAGGTTTGGTTTATAATCTAAATGAACAACATTCTATCTATACAAGCTATACAAGTATATTTAAGCCACAAACAGGTAAAAAAGACACAAGTGGAAAACACTTAGATCCTAAAGAAGGAAATTCTTATGAAGTGGGATTAAAAAGTACATTTTTTGATGATTCAATAAATTCTAGCATATCATTGTTCAGGATAGAGCAAGATAATTTAGCTGTAGAAGATGGTTCCAATGTTATATTAAACACTACAAATCAAGCATATAAACTTGCTAAGGGAGTTGTTTCCAAAGGTATTGAAATAGATATAGCAGGAGAGATAAATGATAACTGGAATGTTGACTTTGGTTTAGCTTACTTTGATGCAGTAGATCAAGAAGGTAAAACAGTAAATGAAGACCAACCCAAAACACAGATAACACTTTCTACCAAGTATACACTCAATAAAATAAGTTTAGGTGCAGGAATAAATTGGCAAAGCAAATTTTATGAAGAAGCTACAAATCCTGGCTCAAGTAAAGAAGAAAGAAACTATCAAGAGTCTTATTACTTAGTCAATACTATGGCAAAATATGATATTAAAGATAATTTATCAATTCAAGCAAATATTAACAACCTATTTAATAAAACTTATTACTCTAATATTATGTATGGAACAAGATATAGATTTGGTGAGCCTAGAAATGTAACACTAAAACTAAACTACACATTCTAAGGAATCACATTCTCCCAAAATGTATTCTACTTGACTATTAGTATAAAGACATATAAAATATCCACCATTATACAATAATGGTGGGATTTTTTATGTTAAACTTTTCTCTTTTATAAGTACGATTTCCATTGAATATAAGCTCAAAACAAAAATATCTTTAAACTTATTTACAATAACAACAAATCAAATTAAGTAGCATTATGCTTCATTAAAAAACTAGCTTTAATAAAAATTACTTTTTTAACTTAAAAAATACAAATAATATATAAAAACAAGAAACTTTTCAAATTTGTAAAATATAGTGTCCGTTTTTTGCTAGTTTTTCGTCTTATTTAGTAGAGAACGATTATCATAATCAATAATTTTAAATCGGGAATATTTGTTAGTTTTTTAATAAATCTTCCTTTACTTGTCATGTTTAATCAAGATATAAGTACTTATTCAGTCAGTTTTAATTATTATTATGAGAATTATTATTATAAACAAATTTAAATAACAAGGAAAAAAATGAACCCCTTTTTAAAAGTGGCTTTACTAATGGCAATTATTATTAATACTGCCTTATCAAATACACTAGAACCTACGATTAAAGTTATTGAAAAGACACATTCAAAACTTAATAATTTACAAAAAAAGATTAATAAATCTGAGGATAAACGCCTGGATTTATTTAATGAATACAAATATGTAAATCAGTCATTAAGAAATACTAAAAACTACAATGCACAACTGCAAAAAATTCTTGATTCACAAAATAAAGAATTAAACAGTATTGATGAACAAATAACAGATATTGCACAAACTCAAAAACAAATCTTTCCTTTAATGAAAGATATGATTATTTCATTAAAAATGCTTCTTAAAGAAGATACTCCTTTTTTATTAACTGAGCGAACAAACAGAGTTACAAGAGTTGAAAAAGCGCTTGAAGCTGGTGATATTAAAACACATGAAAAATATAGAATTATATTAGAGGCCTTTAAAATCGAATACGATTATGCAAAAACTATTGAAGCTTACCAAGATAATATCAATGATATCACTTATAATATTTTACGTTTGGGACGAGTGGCACTTTATACTCAAACACTTGATTTAAAAGAATATGCATATTTTAATAAAGAAACACAAGTATGGGTTCCTATTACAGATTCTTCTGCTAAATCAAATATTAGAAAAGCTATTAAAATTGCAAGAAAACAACAAAATGTTGATTTACTAACCCTGCCTTTTTTGGCACT
>CAJXWI010000060.1 GCA_913062735.1 uncultured Arcobacter sp. | reverse complement strand
GTGACACTAAAAAACTTTCTGAAATCATCAATTGTTTGAGATAAATATTGTGTATGATTATTTATACACTCCATTGTATTAATTATTTCTTCTTTATTTACTGTAGAAATTTCATTTTTAAGTATTAATCCTGTTGCTGATGTAGAAATAACAGAGAGGGGTTGCCTCCACTGATGGGCAATATTTTCAATCATTTCACCCATTGCTGCCATTTTAGATTGATGAAAAATGATTTGCTGTTTTATTTTATTTTCATTTCGTTCTTCTTCTATTCTTTTTTCTAGGTTTTTATTGATTTTTTCTATCTCAATTTTTGCTTTTTTTAATTCCAATGTTCTTTCTTCAACTTTTTGTTGCAAACTTTCTTCAATATAATGCTGCGTAATTTCAGTACTTGCTCTTAATGCAAGAAAATCTACAATTGAAACAAAAAAATCTTTATCTTCCATTGCTTTATCATCTAAAAGAACCAAAATACTTGATACTCCTGTTTTATTGCGTGATACAACAGGTGCTCCTATATAGGATTCAATACCCATTTCTTGTAAGAGTTCATCTTTGGGAAAGTCCTTAATAACATTTTTATCATGTATACATACACGCTCACCAGTAAGTACTAATTCACAAGGAGTATCTTTTAATTTGTAAACAAAATTATCAGCAAAATCATCTACTGCCCAGACTACATCAGTTTTTAATTCACTTAAAGAAGCACTTGTAGGATGACCTATTAAAGCATATTTGACATCTAAATTCAGTGCAATATTTTTTGTAAATTCTTTTAAATAATCGATTCCTGTAAGATTTTGGTTTATATTTAAAATTGATGAAATAATTTTTAAAATATTTTTCTTATTTACCTGTTCCATATTAAGCCCTATAGTAAAAATAATTTAATTCTGTTATGTTTATACTAACATGATTTTTATAAATACCTAAAAGATGCAGTAAATCTTGTCTTTAAAAAAGGCTAGGTGATGTGATTCATACAAATTATACTCATCTATTGTATAATTGCATTCTAAAAGAATAAGGAAATAAATGGAAAACATAATTAAAGTGGCAATTGAAAATAAACAACTCTTACGATTTACTTATAAAAATAAAAAAAGATTGGTTGAACCTTATACCTTTGGTGAAGCAGCCAATAAAAAAGACACCTTAAGTGCTTTTCAACTTGAGGGAGGAAGTGATGCTTCAAGTGATATGAAGTGGAGACAATTTGCTTTACGTGAAATTAAAGAATTAGAATTAATGGATACAAAATTTGAAGTTCTAAGAGCTGATTATCATCCGGATAATGCCCGAATGAATTTTATTTATTGGACGGTAAGCTAAGATTAATATAAAGAGACAATAGCAAGATATTTCTATTGTCTTTTTTAATTGTTTGAAAGTAAGTGAAGCTAAGAATAAAAGATTTTATTTATAAAACAACATATTTACAATTATAAGAATCATTCATTAGTATTTTAATGGCTGACTTATGCAATACATCACTATAGGCTACGATATATCTAAACTGCGCGTCTTTTTTTTCTATATTATTTATATTAAGATATTTAATTGAATTTTTATAAAACTCTTTTATATCTTTTTCTGTAATTGATTTTGATTTGGAATCGTTTTGGCATTGAATTAAGAGTATTTTATTCTCTCTTTTACAAATAAGATTTATATCTTCTTTTTCGTAATATTTTACTTCATAACCCAGCTTTTCATAGTTCTTTTGGGTACGTATTTCTAAGCTTAAACCATTTTTTTCATTTTCTTCATTCTTTCTTACTCTACTTTTTTTGTCTTTATTATTAATGAATTTTTTTAACAATATAATAAAAATAATAAGTGGTACTAAGTGCCATATCTTTAAAAATGAAGCAGTAATCATCTCAAGCATTGTAGTTTCTCATTTTATTCCTTGTTTTTAATGTTTAATATTTTTTTTGGCTCATTATACATAAAATGATAAAATTAAGCCTTTAACACGATATTAGCTTATTATTAAATCAGTTGAAGTTCTTGTGTAAGCTTTAAATATTTTTTATTGGATGCGTGTATATTTTTATTTTCTTTTAATATAAACCGATCTAAGCCACTTTTATTAATTGGAATTTCTTTTTTGAACTTTACAATATCTTCTTTTATCGCCATTCCACCTGTTTTATTTTGCATTAATTTTATAATAAAAAAGTCATTGTTTAGTGAGAAACTTACATAGTTGTAATAGGTAGAAGATTCTTTGTTTATTTGGCTTAAATCTACTGAGTCTGCTCTTAAACTTGTGTAATCTAATTTTCCATTATTTCCTAAAAGAGTAAATAGGAAGTAGGGTAAAATATTTTGATTTATATTTAATTCTGTGTTCTTTTTAAAGATTTCTTTTAGAATTTTTATAAAATACTCTAAATTCAATAAGGCTGTATTTTTTAATATTTTTTCATTAATATACTCATATATAAAGTGTGCATTTTCTTGTATGAATTTTTTTGTTTCCTTAGATTTTATAGGAACTTGTTTTTCTTCTTTTGTCATCTTTGTCTTCTTATTATTTATTTTGATTAATAATAACCAAGTGTTTATTAAATACCAAAAATAAGAATGTATTTTTTTGCATGCGCTTTATATTTAAGAATAATTACTAATAAATTAATTATTTAATTTCATTTATGGGCACAAAAGTGCTTTTTTATAGTCTACGATTTTATTATTTATCATATTTTTGTCATATCATTCATGTAAAGTGGTTTTTTTAAAGGAGATTTGGTGTTTAAAAACCTAAGTATAAAAATAAAGATTTTAGCAATTACACTTTTAGGCTTGTTTCTAATTGCAAGCACGGTAGGATTTATTTCTGTAAATAAAGCAAGTGAAGCGCTTAGACAAATGAGTTATGGCTCTTTAACATCTGCACGTGATGGTAAAACAGAACAAATAAAGAATTTTTTCATTCAAAAAGTTGCAAATATTAATATGCTTGCCAGAACAAAAGATGTGAATGAATTGGCTTACGATATGGACAGTATTGAAGGACAAATGAATATTAACGCTAGTGGAAAATTTCCTATTGGGGAACAGTTGGTACAAGATATGACCGCACCCCATGAAAATTTCTTTTCCAGTTATATGAAAGCAAATAAATATGCGAATATTTATTTAATTAATGTTGAAACGGGACAGGTTGTTTATGCTGTGGATAAAAAATCAGATTATGGAGAGAATCTAAAAACAGGTGAGTTAAAAAACAGTGGCTTGGGAGAAGTTTTTTCTAAAACCATGAAAAATAAAAGAGCTACTTTTGTAGATATAAAACCCTATGCTCCAAGTAATAATGCTCCCACTATGTTTTTAGGAGCACCTGTATTTGAAGATGAAGATATTACAGCTATTTTAGTATTTCAAATTAGTGATATTGCAATTAATAATGTAATGAAGTTTAGAAAAGGATATGCTAAAACACAAGAAGATTATCTTGTGGGGACTGATTATTTAATGAGAAGTGACAGTTATTTAAAACCTAAAACGCACAGTACAAAAGCATCTTTTTTAAATCCTAAAAAAGGAGCAGTAAAAACACTGGCTTCAACAAGTGCGTTAAAAGGGAAGTCAGATACAAAAATTTTAGAAAACTATGAAGGGAAGTCAGTTTTATCTGCTTATGCACTTATTAAAATTGGGGAAGATTTAAAATGGGCAATTATTTCTGAAATTACAGAAGAAGAAGTATTAATGGCTTCTTCTAATATAAAAATTCAAAGCTCAATTATTTCTCTTGTTTTTTTAATCATAATTTCTCTTATTACCTATCTTGTGATTAATAAAGAAGTAATCAAACCTTTGAATAATTTTCAATATGGTTTAAGAGATTTTTTTAAGTACTTAAACAAAGAGAGTGATGCTGTAAGTTTACTTGAAATGAAGAGCCAGGATGAAATTGGTTTAATGGCTAAAGAAGTAAATGAAAATATCACAAAAACAAGAAATCTAATGGAAGAAGATATTGTTTTAATTAATGATGTAAAAAGAGTTGTTTCTTTAGTAAAAGAAGGAAAAATAAAACAAGAAATTTCTAAAAGTACCCATAATAAAAACCTTGAAGACTTAAAAATTATGATTAATGAAATGCTTGAAATAATGGCACAAGATGTCGCTGTTGATTTAAATAAAATTGACAATGCTTTAAAAAGTTATCAAGACCTTGACTTTACTCATAGAATAGAAAATGCAACAGGAAAAACATCTTTGGGATTAAATTCCTTGGCCGATATAATTAATGAAATGTTACTTGAAAATAAAACAAATGGGCAAGCCTTGGCAAAAAGCAGTACGGTTTTACTTAATAATGTAAATGAATTAAATACAAATTCAAATGAGTCTGCTGCAGCTTTAGAAGAAACAGCAGCTGCATTAGAAGAGATTACATCAAACATCACAAACAATAATCAAACCATTATTAAAATGTCTTCGTATGCAAAAGAACTAGATACTTCTTCTCATGATGGGAAAAATTTGGCCCAAGATACAAGTAAAGCGATGAATGACATAGATGAACAAGTGGCTTCTATTAAAGAGGCTATTTCAGTAATTGATCAAATAGCTTTTCAAACCAATATTTTATCTCTTAATGCAGCAGTAGAAGCAGCAACAGCAGGTGAGGCTGGAAAAGGTTTCGCTGTAGTTGCTCAAGAAGTAAGAAACCTAGCCTCAAGATCAGCTGAAGCTGCAAATGAAATCAAAGCACTTGTAGAAGCAGCTTCAATAAAAGCTAATGATGGAAAACATATTGCTACAAAAATGATTGATGGCTATTTGGGGCTTACTGAAAATATTTCTAAAACCATAGAACTTATTACAGATGTTCAAAGTGCAAGTAAAGAACAAGAAATAGGAATTGAACAAATCAATTCTGCTATTAATGAACTGGATCATAAAACACAAAAGAATGCGAGTATTTCCAATACGACCAAAGATATTGCTAATGAAACAGATGATATTGCAAGTGTGATTTTACAAAGCGCTGATGGCAAAAAAATTATTCAATAGAAAAAAAGATACAAAAATTTAATTTTTACTTTTATCCCCTACTGTTTAGTAGGGGAGTATCTTTCCTTCCTTCTTCCTAATGCGCATAATTACGATTTTATCATTTTTCTTATTCCTCTCTCTATACTTTTGTCCATTTTTGGCCACTTTTTGAGTTATGTACACAAGCTTCTATAAAAAGCATGCCTCTAATGCCTTCTTTAATTCCTGGAAAATCAAGCTTTTCTTTTGAACTGCTTTTATTGTTTATTTTATCTTGTATACAAAATGCAAAGTTTTGGTAAAGGTTTGCAAAGGCTTCTAAAAGACCTTCTGGATGACCAGAAGGAAGTCTGGTATTGTATTTAGCCCTATCTTCTAAATAAGAAGCTCCTGCGCTGTATATTTGCGCTATTTTATCTTGTTGTTTAAAAGCTAGCGTATTGGGAGTCATTTGAGACCAAGAAATACTTGCAAGATCACCATAAATACGAATATTTAAATTGTTTTCTTCTCCTATTGAAATTTGAGAAGCATGAAGTATTCCTTTTACTTCTTCGTTTAAACGCAAAAGAACATTTCCATCATCATCTAAACTACGATTTTTTCCATAAGTACTTAAATCTGCACATACATATTGTACTTCTAATTGTGTAGTATATTCCAAAAGATTTAAACAATGGGTTCCAATATCTGCCATACAACAAGAAATTCCTGCAAGGGAGGGATTCATGCGCCAAGCTGCTTGTTTGTGATTCGTATCTTCTAAAGAAGTACTTAACCAACCTTGTGGGTATTCAACAATAACTTTTCGTATTTTCCCAAGTTTTTTATCTTCTATCATTTTTCTAATCTGTTTTACCATAGGGTAAGAAGTATAAGCATGAGTAAGACCGAAGATTAAATTATTCTTTTTACATAAGGTTTCTAATTCTTCTGCTTCTTTGATTTCAAAACATAAGGGTTTATCACACATTACATGAAAGCCATATTCAAGTGCTAGTTTTGCCATAGGATAGTGTAAATGATTAGGCGTTACAATAGAGACAAAATCCATACGAATATCGCAAGGAAGTAGGGCTTCTTTTTTAATCATTTCATCATAAGAAGAATAACAACGCTTTTCTTCTAAATACAGGCTTGCTCCTGTTTCTATACATGTTTTTGCATTGGAACTAAAAGCACCACAAACTAAATCAATATGGCCATCTAAAAAAGCAGCTTTTCGATGTGTTGCTCCGATAAAACCTTCCAATCCTCCACCTATCATACCCATACGAATTTTTCTTTTGTGCATTAAAACTCCAATAAAACTTATTTTTAATAGTATACACCTAAAATGTAGAAGTTTAGATATTATTTTTTCAATTAAAAAAAAGACGTGAAACCCTGCTTGTCTTTAGTATAAAGCAGTATAATAAACAAATGAAAAATCTTGCTATTAATACTGTACTAAAAGAGATTAAAACTTCTTTACAAAACAATCAAACGCTTATTTTAGAAGCCCCACCAGGTGCTGGTAAATCTACTATGGTTCCTTTGTCTTTAAAGAAAGAAGCTTATGTGCAAAACAAAAGAATACTTCTTTTAGAACCAAGAAGAGTTGCAGCAAGAACGTTAGCCAAACAGATGTCAAAAATGTTAAATGAGAGTATAGGTCAAAGTGTTGGTTATCAAATAAAAAATGACAGTAAGTACAGTAAAGAAACAAAAATACTTATAATTACAGAAGGTGTGTTAATAAAAAAACTTCAAAATGATCAAAGTCTAGAAGGTATAGGCTTGGTTATTTTTGATGAGTTTCATGAGAGAAGTATACACAGTGATTTATCCTTGGCTTTATGTTTAGAAGTGCAAGAACTTTTAAGAGGTGATTTAAAGATTTTACTTATGTCTGCTACATTAAAAGAAGAAGATATAAGAAAGGTTTTACCCACATCCTTAATAGTGCGCTGTATTAGTAGCCAGTATGAACTGCGACACATATACCTAAACAAAAGTACAAAAATAAATGAGGAAGAACGTTTTTTAAACGTTTTACAAAATACGTGTTTAGAAGTAATACATAAAGAGAAAGGGGATATCTTAGTTTTTTTACCAGGAGCAAGAGAAATCAATACTTTGAAAATTTTTTTAGAAGATGAAGTGATAAAAGATATAGATATTTTACCTTTGTATTCTGCTTTAAAACAAGAAGAACAAGATAAAGCTATATACTCTACAGCTAAAAGAAAAATAGTTTTAGCAACTAATATTGCACAAACCTCTTTAACTATTAGTGGTATAAGAACAGTAATAGATACAGGAAAAGAAAAAGTAGCTTTGTTTAATCATGATACAGGAATGAATCATTTAAAACTTTCTTTTATTTCAGAACAAAGTGCGGTTCAAAGAGCAGGGCGAGCAGCACGACTTGGAGATGGAAAGTGTTATCGCTTGTGGCATAAAGATAAGATATTAGAAGAGGTTAGTAAAGCAGAAGTATTAAGTGCAGACCTAAGTTCTTTTCTTTTGGATTTATGTTTATGGGGAGTAAAAGACTTAAATGAGATATCTTTAATAGATAGACCCACACAAAAGAGTCTAAACTCGACCTATGAACTCTTACAAAACTTAGAAATGATAGATGAGAACTTAAGTATATCAACTTTAGGAAAAGAGGCACTAGCCCTAGGACTTCATCCCAGACTCTCTTATATGATTTTAAAAGCAAGTGTTTTAGGTTATGAAGAAGAAGCTTGTATCTTAGCAGCGCTTTTGGAGAGCAAAGACATTTTTACTAATGATATTAAAGACTGTGATTTAAAAAGTAGGTTTATATGTGTAATTAACAATGAGAGAAGTTTTACTGTTAAATCCTATGCATTAAAAGAAGTAAAAAAAGAAGCCAAAAATCTTCATACAAAAATAAAAAAGATTAAAAAAATCACTTCGTCTTCTAAAAAACTTAATACGTCTATTCTGGGAGTACTTTTACTTTTTGCTTATCCTGATAGACTGGCTAAAAAAAGAGAACAACAAGACAATAAATATCTCTTAAGTAATAAAAAAGGTGCAACATTATTTAAAAATGACCATTTATACAAAAGTGAATACTTAGTGGTTTCACAAATACTTAGTAAAGACAAAGACTCTTTAATTCAAATGGCTTTAAAAATAGAAGAAAAAGATATTTACAAATACTTCTTCCCTCAAATAAAGAAAAAAGAATCCTTTCTTTATAACAAAAACAAAGAAAATTTTGAATGCAAAGAACATCTTTCTTTTTTAAACTTAGAGTTAAGCGTTCAAGCAAAAGAAATCAATACGAATGAAGGATTTGAAAAAGTACTGTTATCTCTTATAAAAGAAGAAGGTTTAAACTTTTTATCTTGGAGTAAAAAAGCCTTACAGTTAAGAGAAAGATTTAATTTTTTAAGCACTTCTAAAAATGCAGCTTTATTTGAAAATCAAGCGTATTCAAAAATAAACGATGTGTATTTATTGAATAATTTAGAAGAATGGTTAGCGTCTTATTTACATAATGTTAAGAGTATAAAAGCACTTAAAAACGTAGACTTATTTCCTATTCTTAGCGCACTTCTATCGTATGAAGAGAAGAAAGCTTTTGAACTTCTCTTACCTACAAGCATTCAGGTTCCAAGTGGCACACATATAAGTATAGATTACAGTGGAGATGTACCTGTGTTAAAAGTTAAAATTCAAGAAATCTTTGGTTTGCAAAACAGCCCTAAGATTTTAAACAATACTTTGTCTTTACAAATACATCTTTTATCACCTGCTTTACAAATAATACAAATTTCTAATGATCTAAAGAGCTTTTGGAAAAATTCTTATGCTGAGGTAAGAAAAGAATTAAGAGGAAAATATAAAAGACACTACTGGCCAGAAGACCCTTATACGGCTGAAGCTACTAATAAAACCAAAAAAAATATGCATAAATAGCTTCATTATAAACAGCTAGAAAAACCACACTTCGAACACACTGCTGCTTGTTATACTTGAAATAATAAAAAGGAGATTAGATGAAAAAAAGTATTTTAGTGGGAATGGGAGCAGTATTATTTGCCTCAAGTATTTATGCTGCACCTGAAAAGTTAAGAGTAGTTGGTTCATGGAGTAGTCTTTCATTGTACAAAGAATATGAAAAACCATATTGGAAAAAAGAATTTTCAAAAGATTTTGCCAATACAAAAGTAAGATTAAGTTCGCTTGGACAAATTAAATTAAAAGGTGCAGCTGTTTATCGACAATTATCAAAGGGTGTTTTTGATGTCGTTTCTACAGTTGGTGGTTATGTCGTATCTGATTCACAGGCCATTGCTGGTTTGGATTTTCCTGCATTGGCTAATGATATTATAACAGCAGAGAAAATAGTACAAGCCTATAAGCCAACTTTAGATAAAGCTTTAAAAAATGATTTTAATTCAAAATTATTAGCAGTGGTACCTTATCCTTCTCAAGTATTATTTTGTAAAGATGATGTACGCGAATTAAAAGACTTAAAAGGTAA
>CAJXWI010000059.1 GCA_913062735.1 uncultured Arcobacter sp. | reverse complement strand
TTAGATTTGCCACTGCATCTTTTACAACGTCTGCAATTACATCAGAAGCTGCATGTGCAGCATCGTGACTAGTCCAAAAATTGAAACTAAAACCACTAGTGTCGTCAACCTTGCATGCAGCAGTAGCAAATATGCCATCAACATTTTCATATGCTGGATAAACAGTATTTGTCATAAACTCTGCAACATCATCATAGGTTTTACCTTCTTGAGTTCCGCCGCCTAATACAAATCTTGCAAAAAATGGGTCTTCCCCATCTTTTGGAACCATAATGTATTGTTGTCCTGCAACCATTGGCCCTTCAAGTATTGTTGGGGGTTCTGTAATAAAATCAGCTAATCCTGAAAGGTTTTGTTGAAACTCTGACATTGCAGCTTCTTTTGCTTCATTATTCACCCAAGTAGTCCATGCCATCAGTTGTCCAGCATTGTTAATACAGGCTGCAGCACCAAGAAGGCCACTTACTTGATCATAAACAGGAATTGCAACGTCCCTAAAGTAATTTAGAGCATCTTCTGTCATTCCTTCTTTAGGGTTCGCTAATCCTAGTCTTACATACATAAGTTACTCTTTTTTATTCCAAGCAAGAAGTGGTCCTATTCCGACACCTGCAATAAATGTTAAAAAACCAACAAACTGTAGTGGAGAGTCGTCTGCAATGATACTAGTTCCAGTAATAAATTCACTACCAGCTCCAACAATCCCAAATAATCCAGCAATAATTGCGGCGTATCTCCAAATATTGCCGATTACACCTTCAGAGGTTACACCTAGGCCTAATATTACAAATCCAAAAAATGCAAAATTTGTGCAATACTTAAATACAAAAAATGCGGATTTAGCACCAGAGGGAATGACATTTGTTTCTTCTAAAAACTCTCCTACAAAAAATGCTCTTTTAATAGTAGGTTTTGAAAACAGTGGTTCGACATCTGTTTTTGAAATAAAATAAATATCTGCCAAAGAAGTTAGCTTCTTTGGTAAAACGTATTTTTTTCTACTTAATTACTTAATAATAACTTACAAATGACTAACAAAACTCTTTGAAAAAATATGGGTAATAAGGTAACGTCATTATATTCTTTTCACTTCGATAAGAGCCTATTTAAAAAAAAATAATTTAACAATAATCTATTAAAAATAAAATTTGCTTTATCCTATTCTCTCGATATATAGGTCAACTTAAGGAATATAGAGATAATTAATTAAAAAGTAAAGATGGGATAATAATCTAAAATACTAAATAATAATTATTTAATATGATTTATTTTCACATTAAGATTATATTAAAGGTATTTATGGAAGTATTGAACATGTATATACTTTAAGGAGAAGAAAATGAATAGATTAATTAAAATTGGTGCAGCGCTTATGATAAGTGCTTCTGTATCGTTTGCAGCATCGCAAGCAGACTTTGATAATGTTCAAGCACATATTGAAAAAGCCGTTCAGTTTTGTAAAGATAAAGGTGTAAGTACTTGTGTTGCTGAGTTCAATAAAAAAGAAAGTGAATGGGTAAAGGGTGATTTATATATCTGGGCAAATGACTTTGATGGTGTAATTACAGCGCATCCAAAAAAACCACTTAAAGGTAAAAATTTATATAAATATAAAGATTTAGCTGGAACACAATTATTCAAAGCTTTTATTGTCAAAGTTAAAGCAGATGGAAAAGGATGGGTAGATTACGTATGGTCACATCCAAAAACAAACAAACAAACTCCAAAAACTTCTTATGTACAAGGAATTGGTGAAAATCAATTAATTGGCGCAGGAATTTACAAATAATCTCTCATTTATGTAAGTTTTGATTTTCAAAACTTACATTCATATTTATTTAACTTCACAATACCTAGTATTTTTAATTTAAGTAAATGGCAAAGAAGGACACATCATGATCGGCATAAAAAATTTAAAAATTGGAATAAAAGTAGTTATTGCACCTGCAATTGCGACTATATTCATGGTAGTTATTGCAGTATTTGCAAACAATGCACTTAAGAGTGACAAAGAAACATTAACAGAAATAGTAGAAGTAAAATTCGAAACCTACAAAATGAGCTCAAACTTATTAACTGATATAGATATGTATCACAGTATCTTATACAAATTGTTTTCTTATGCAGCTGGAGGTTATGCCCAAAGTCAAATTGATGAACAACTGCTTATTTTAGATAAATTACAAAAAACGATAAAAAAAGAAGCACTTTATATATCTAAATCAAAAATATTAGATAAAAAATCTAAAAAAGCCTTCACTGATGCATTAAGCGATTTAAGCAATTATAATACGGCTGTTGTAGGCGCATTAGATATGTTAAGTATTGATGTTGGAATGGCTACTCCAATGTTATCAATTACAGATGAATTCTTTTTGGCTATTAATATTAAATTGGATGCTATCAAAAAAACAGCAATGGATGCAAATAAAGCCAGTTTTGAAAGTGCTCTTAAAAAAATCGACAATACACTATTAAGTTTAAATACACTGATTATTGTTGCTCTTATTTTATCCATCTTCTTTATTTTTGTAGTTACTAATTCTATTAAAAAACCTCTATTAGAATTTCAAGAAGGTTTATTAGAATTCTTTAAGTACATTAACAAAGAAACACAAGATGCGAAACTCATAAATATTTCATCAAAAGATGAAATAGGAATGATGGCAAAAGCAGTAAATGACAATATCTCTAAAATAAAAGTGGGGATTGAAGAAGACAAAACAATGGTTCAAAGTGCTATTGAAGGTGCAAACAGAGCTAAACTTGGATTTATGGATGCAAGAATTACAGGCGATACAAATAACCCGGCTCTTAATCAATTAAAAGATGTAATTAATGAGATGTTAGAATCAGTTGAAAGTAATATCAACAAAGCAATGACTGTATTGTCATCTTATTCAAAATACGATTACTGTTCAAGCATTGATGTTCAACACATGGATGGAGACATTAAAAACCTTTGTGCTGACATTAACTCACTTGGAAATGCAGTAACCTCTATGTTAGTAGATAATAAAAAAATTGGTTTAGTTCTTGCTTCTAGTGCAGACAATTTGTCTATAAATGTTGATACCTTAACTAATTCTGCAAATGAACAAGCAGCAAATCTAGAAGAAACAGCTGCAGCAGTTGAAGAAATTACTGGAAATATGCAAAGCAATGCTAATCATATTTCACAAATGGATTCGTATGCAAATGAAGTTTCCTCTTCTGTTTCACAAGGTCAAGACCTAGCAAGTAGAACCGTTGAATCAATGGAAGAAATCAATGTTCAAACAAATGCTATTGCTGATGCGATTACTGTAATTGATCAAATTGCTTTTCAAACAAATATTTTATCTTTAAATGCAGCGGTTGAAGCAGCAACAGCAGGAGAAGCGGGAAAAGGCTTTGCAGTTGTTGCACAAGAAGTAAGAAACCTTGCAGCAAGATCAGCAGAAGCCGCAAAAGAAATTAAAGATTTAGTTGAAATTGCAACAGCAAAAGCAAATGACGGGAAAAAGATTTCCTCTGATATGATTGAAGGTTATGAAAAACTTAATTCAAATATTCACAATACACTTGAATTAATTACTACTGTCTCAACGTCATCAAAAGAACAATTAACAGCAATTGAACAAATAAACGATGCTATTAATACACTTGATCAAGCAACACAAAGAAATGCAGCTACTGCTAGTTCTACAAATAAAGTAGCACAAGAAGTTAGTCAAATTTCAGAAAAAGTAGTAGAAAATACCAATGAAAAAGAATTTATTGGTAAATAAATAAAAACCTTCGGGTTTTTGTTTTAGGCTACATCAGAAATACTATATACTTTTTCTTTTTTATTTATAAAATCAACAAAAACAAACTTATCAAATCCACTCTCAATGGCCAACTCATTAATATAATCACTGTTCTTACAATCATCTATAAAGATAAGATCGTAATCTGTATTAAAAGGTAAAACAGCCCCTTCAAAACCACATTGTTTAGCAAATGCAAGTTCTTGGTAATTTAAATTGCTTAAGGTATTTATTATAAGTGATTGATTCATATTGCACTCTTTAATTTAAGATAAAAGAGAATATCAAGTATAAGTAACAACTGGGTTACAAAAAGTTCGTAAATAATTCTTTTTTAATCCAGTAAACTAAGTACCACATTTGATAATTTATGTAAGCGTTGATTGTCTTTTTCTAAGCGTGCTACCACTCTTATTCCAGAGAACAAAACATATATCAAATAACTCAAACTTTTTATGTCTTTGTCTTGAGATATTTCACCTGATTCTTGCCCTTTTTTTAAACACTCGCAAAACATAGCTTCAAAATTATCTTTATTATGTAGAAGCGCTGCATTTATAATATCTTCTTCACAAGACAGCTCAGTTGTTGTATTTACTACAAAACATCCTTTTTTATCTTCCACAGAATCATCAATAAAAACTTGGAAAAGTTTTTTAATCGCCAGTTTTACACTTTCTTCACTTTGAAGAAACTCACGTGTAATCTTAATATTATGATTACAGTACAAAGCAAGAGCTTGTTCAAAAAGATTCTTTTTGCCACCAAAGGTATCGTATAAACTTCCTCTATTTATTCCAAGAGCAGTTACTAAGTCTTGAATAGAAGTTGCATGGTAGCCTTTATCCCAAAATAAAAGCATGGCTTTTTTTAAAACGTCATCTTTGTCAAACAATTTAACTCTTGGCATTATTTTCTCCATCATTATCTTTGCTAATTATAGCAAAGATATAATTATCCACAAATATTCTATTAAGATAAAAGAGGATTAATATTCATACCGCCATCAATATTAATTTCAGAGCCTGTAATAAACGAAGCGTCATCAGAGGCTAAGAAAGTCACTAAATGGGCAATGTCTTCTACTTGACCAAAACGCTTTAAAGGAATTCTATTCATCATAGCCCCTGCAAATACATTTAAATCTGCCTCTGGTAAACCTGTTTTACCAAATATAGGAGTTTGTGTAGGTCCTGGATTAACTGCATTTACTCTGATTTTTCTAGGCGCTAGTTCTGTTGCTGCTGTTCTTGTATAAGAATTCATTGCAGCTTTTGAAGCTCCATAAATTGCAGTATTAGGCATTCCCGTGTAAGCATTAATTGAAGACAGATTAATAACAGATGCACCATCATTTAAGATTGGAATAAACTTCTCTACTGTAAAAACTGCTCCCTTAAAATTAATGTCCATAAGATCATCATAAACCCCCTCGGAAATACTTCCAATAGGTGCAGGAGTAAAAATACCAGCATTTACAAACAAAATATCAATCTTTCCATCTTCCTCTTCTACTTGGCTTACTAAGGCATCAATGGATTTTAAATCTCTGACATCAGAAACTATTCCTTTTACTCCTAATTCTTTAGCTGCATCATTTACTCTTTGTTCATCACGCCCTGTAATTATTACCTTTGCACCATTTGCTAATAAGTCTTTTGCCGCCGCATATCCAATTCCACTATTACCCCCTGTTACTACTGCTACTTTCCCTAATACTTTATTCATTTTTAATCCTTTTATTATTTGGAATGTTCGTTCCAATAAAGAATTCTATCATAAAAGAACGTTCATTCCAAATAGAATTAAATAAATTACCTTACATATCTGATTTTTCAATTAGCATATATATCTTCCTTCCCCATAATATAAGAGAAGTAAGGAATAAAAAAGAATTTTAAAATTTACAATTCTTCTTTTTCTAATACCAAGTAAGGGGGTAAGACTTCTTTTTATGAAGATTGATATAGAACAAAGCAACAAGAACCAATAAAATAGAACCAAACAAAGAAGGAAAAAACAAATAATCCCAGGAAGAAGATAATAGAAATACAATTATAGGATTAGAACCAGCTGGAGGGTGAACCGTTCGTGTAAGAAGCATTAAAAAAATAGCAGTACTCAAAGCTAATGCCATAACCCACCACATATCACCAATAAAGTGTAAAAATACCAAGGCAGTTAATGTAGAAATAAAATGCCCACCTATTACATTTCTAGGTTGAGAGAAAGGACTTTTTTCATAAGCAAAGAGTAAAACACAAGAGGCTCCAAAAGAACCCATAACAAGTAGACTTGAATAAGACTTAGTAAGATAAGTCAAAACCAACATAGCGATTAATGCACCAAGAGATGAAAATAACACATCAAATAAATCAATTTTATTTTTAATAGAACTTCCTTCACCACTAAACTTAAATAAATAATTCATAATACTCCTTTTATTAAAACGTACGTTTGGTTAAGTATATATTATTTTAGATATTAAGTCAAATGGATGGAGTAAATAAGGCTAGGGAGAATAGAAGAATCTATTTTATTTAAATAGCTCTAGTTTATCGGGATTTCTGTGTACGAATATTTTTGCTATCTTATTTTCATTTATTTCAAAACTGTAGGCCGTTTCAAGTTTATTATCATAAAATAAAAGTAAGCCCAAACTTCCATTAAAATAGGTGCTTTTTAATTCAAGCTTTTCTTCTTGATTTTTGAATGCTTTTTTTAAGACATTTATTAAAAAATTTGCAATAAATTTATTGTCCCCAAAAAGTACTTTTTTAAGAGCACTTGCTTTTCCACCACCATCTGCAAGAAGTTCAACATCATGTTGAAAGATATTAATCAAGGCTTGAGTATTCCCTGTTTTAATCGCATCCAAAAAAGAATAACTTAACTCATTGTGTTTGGAACTACTAGTAGGAGAAGGTTCTTGTTTATTTTTTTATTTGCTCTTGAACTTAACTGTCTACTGCTTTGTATATTGATATCCAATAAAGAGGCAATTTCCTTGTGTTTAAATTCTAAAATATCATGCAGAATATAAGCAGCTCTTTCTTTAATCGAAAGTGTTTGAATAATAATCATCAATGCAATGCTTAAAGACTCGTCTAACTCTAAGTCACTAGAAGTATCGTTAGACTCTTCAATATAAGGCTCTGGTAACCAAGGCCCTATATATGATTCTTTCGTATTTCTAGCACTTTTTAAAAAATCACGTGATAAATTAGTAGCTACTTTAAACATCCAAGCTTTTGCATTTATAATTTCTTCTTTTTCAAAAGTAAGATATCTTAAAATACACTCTTGTGTAATATCTTTGGCTTCTTCATAGGAGCCAGTCAAACGATATACATAAGAAATAAGTGCTTTTCTATGCAGTTCTACTTCTTTGCTTACTTCATCACGTGCTTGCATTTTAAACCTTTATTTTTATTAGCGAACAAGATTCAAAGTTGTTCAATACTCTTTTAAGTGTTGGAAATACTTTACAAGAAGCAATTGCTAAAGATAATTCAACCATTATTTCTTTGGAATATGTCCAGTTCATTTTATCATATAAGTTTTTATCTACTTCTTCATATGTTACAACAGCAAGTGTGAATTCATATACGTCTTTTAATTCATCGTCTAAATTTTTCCCCTCATTAAACATAAGCTCTTCTATAATATTTTTTTCAACACCTGCTTCTATTGCTTTATCAACTATTAATTGCAAGCACGAGCCACAATCCTCATTTTTCATAGCAGTTAATTGAGCTACAAAAAAAACATCATTTTCTATTTTATTTGAGTAAGAAGCCATAGGTAAAAACCCTTCAAAGGTTTCATAAGCGCTAGGTGCTTCTTTTAACATACTTTTCATGTAACTTACATCGTAATTATAGTGAGCGCTATAGCCCTCTAACATTTCTAAAGATTTTTTTTCATCAATCATACTCTTTCCTTTTGTGTTTTGGTATATATCTAAGACGATTTACAAAACAAAAGCGTGACAGATTATGAAAAAACTTCTAAAATATAATCAAAATTATTATATACTTCAAAAAAAGGATTATTATGAAAAAACTATTTATTTCAATATTATTTATAAGTTCAAGTATTTTTGCATTTGATATAGCATCGGGATTAAAAACACTAGGAATTAGTGCCCAAAGTGTAGGACAACAACTGTTTGATTTTGCAAAAGAGAAAAAACCAACAACAGTAGCAGCAGCAAAATCATACTGCGTGCAAGCCTCAGAATATAAATCCTTTGCAGGAATTACTGATGGAGATTTAATGAATACAGCTATTGATATTTGTACAGAGAAAAGTAAAGAACTTATTGCAAACTAAGTTCAAATAAGAAATTATAAAAATGTATAAAATTCTTGTATAATAAAATAAATTAAATTAATGAAAGGATAAAGTATGAATAATCAGATTTTAGAAAAATTAAAACAATTAAAACCAATAATTAAAAATGAAGGATTTGAACTTATAGGTATTTTTGGATCTTTTGCAAGAAATGAAGAAAATCCTACAAGTGATATTGACATACTTTATCAAATTAAAGATACCAAAGAGTATTTAAAAAAATACTCAGGATGGAATAGTATCACGCATATTATGGACATCAAAGAGCTCTTAAAAAAAGAACTAAACAGAAATATTGATTTTGTAGACAAGTCTTCTTTAGACTCTATTGCAAATAAATATATTAAAAAAGATTTGATATATGTCTAAAGCTAGAATAGAGACTATTTTAAAATATATAGATGATATAGAATATATTGTTTCTAACTATGACGGTGTAGTTAATACCTTAGATGATAGAATAGGTAAACATTCCCTTCTAATGTGTCTTATGCAAATTGGCGAAAATTTAAACAAATTAAACTCTTCAAATAAAATTATAAAAGAAGCAACACAAGGTGCTTATGCTGTTAGAAACTTTATTGCACATGATTATGAAGGAATTAATTTAGCCCTAATTGAAAATATTGTTAGAAATCTACTTAAACCTCTAAGTGTCGAACTTTTAAAAGAACTTGAAATAAAGAAATAAGTTCACTTTTCAAAGGATTCATTAATAACTTAAACAGAAGCAAGAAATATTACTTCTGCCCCTTTAGCTCTAAATAATACATTTTTCTTATCAGCTTCAATCATAAATTCCTGCTGTTCATGGGCCAATAAGGCTTCTTTAGAAGACCACTTTTCAAGAATAACAAACTTATTTTCATCACCTTGAACTGCTTTTAGTTCATACTGTAAACACCCAGTTTCTTCCAAAACCAAAGCAGAAATAGCATAAAAAGCATCAATTTGTTCTTGCCTTCTTCCCGCTTTTACTTCAATGTTTATGATTAGAGATATTATTTCATTCATATAAAACCCTTTAAAAAATATAATGTTATAAATTATTATAGAAAATAAACTTAAACTATTGCATGTATTACTTAGCTAATTGTTCGTTTAGTATTGATAGTAAAATATCTTCTTTTATATTAGATATTTCTGTTTTAGAATATATTTTAAGTAAATATAATTTATCATTTTTATCTATATAATAATAGATTATTCTAAATCCGCCACTCTTTCCCGTTTTTGAAGATGAGTTTTCTAATCTAATTTTATATAAACTATTAGATAATTCAATTCCAGCTTTGGGATTAGATAATAAGGTTTCATTCAAAGATTTTAAATCTAAGCCAAGTTTTTTATTCTTTTTATATAGTTTTTTAACATCTTTTTTAAAAGACTCTAAACTAAGAATGTTCAAGTTCATTTATCAAGTCTTCTAAAGTATCTTCTTTCTTATCAGCTTTAAT
>CAJXWI010000058.1 GCA_913062735.1 uncultured Arcobacter sp. | reverse complement strand
ATTTTCTAAATATGGCAATAAAGTATCATACATAGAAGCAGAAACAATAATTGCTTTTGCTTGTGAATCTGTTGCTAAATATTTAACTTCAGGTCCCGATAAAAGTGTTGAAGTAGGAACAGCAACAATTCCAGATTTAATACTTCCAAAAAATGAAATAGGGTAAGCCAAAGAGTTTTTCAAACAAATCAATGTTCGATCTCTTGGCTCCAATTTAATACTTAATAAACAGTTAGCAAATTTATCTGATTGTTGGTTTAATTCTTTATAGGTAATTTGTGAAGTACCTAAAGCAGAATCTTCAATAATCATAGCTGTTGCATTTTCTTTTATGGTTCCCATATGAGAAGTGGTACAAGCCGTTCCAATATTCAAAAATTCAGGAACTTTAATTTCAAACTGTGGGTATTGTTCTATTTTCATCATAAATTCCTTATATTTGACCAAATGGCCAGTTTTCTTTAAATGTGTGTAAGGGCATTTTATTAAGTACGCTTAGTGCAAAATCTTGATCTTCTTTGTTTAAACTTTTTAAAGCATAAGCTCTTAAAATATTTTGTAAAGACTTACCAAACATTGGAGGATCTAACATTTCACCATTGTGTCTAATTGCTCCACTTAATAAAGCATCTGCTTCAAGCGCTGCTTTTAAAATAAAAACATCTTTTGCAATTTCTTGTGGACTTGGAGTAAAGGCAACCTTACAAATATTAATATGATTGGGTGTAATTACTTGTTTTCCTGTAAGTCCCATTGCTGTTTCTCGTTTAGCATGAGCATAAACATGTCTTGATGCATCATCTCCATGTAAATCCAACCATCTTCTAATGTCTTTTTTTTCTAAACAAGAATCAGGCAAAGAGTTAGGTGTTAATAATACTTCCACTCCTCCAATTACTCCACATCCTTGAATTCTAGCTTCCATAGTAAGAATATTAAAGAAAGTCTCTAATTCATCAATCCAACCCTCTGGTGTGATTTTATATGCCATTGCTTTAGAGAAATCATGAATACCAAAGATTACATGTTTAACTGTTGAATAAGACATTAACTTATCTGCAATTTGTAAAGATTTAGGATGCTCAATAATAGGTTGTATTGTTAATTTACTTCCAATAGTTACTAACCATGAAGATAAATCTCTAATTTCCGCATCTCCATATACTTCCCCAGCTTTTGCTAATACAATTACATCAATGTATTTATGAACTTGTTTAATAAGTTTTAAATCTTCTTCATATTCATCTGTTCTAAAAGGATTAATTCTAATTGCAATTTGAAAATTTCTTTCCGGAAATTTTGGTAATTCTTCTAGTAGTAGCTTTCTAGACATTTCTTTCATTCTACAGCCATCTTCTAAATCAAATAAAAGTGTATGTGCTTTTGTTTTGTAAGCATGTTTTTGAAGTCTTAATTTTGCTTCTGCAATGCTTTCATAGTTTCCATCTAAAGGATTAAATTTAATAGGTGGGTAATAAATTTGAATTCCAGGCCAGTGACCTCCTAATACTGGAAACAAATCATCTTTTGCGGTTAATTTTGTTAAATCTACTGTTGCTGAAGTCATAATTTACACCTTTTTCATTCTTAATATTTTTATCATTCTTTTAAGTAACACATGTCGATAGAAGAATTTAATCATAATAAACAAGGCTAAACATAAAAATAAAATGTAATATTTATTTTTAAGTTAATATTAACATATTGTCTAGAGCCCAATATATAAGGATTGTTTATTATGTTGAAAAGTTTTTCCCATATAGTGAGAAAGTTTTTTTGAAAAATAGCAGATAATGCAAGAAAAATTTCATAATTTGTAAAAATTATTTTACCATTTTGTTACATTTGCTAAAAGAAGCTTAAATTTTTTTATTATATACTACATGTAAATAAAAATAAATGCTTGAAAGTTCTTTATGCGCAATCAAAATAAGTCATTAACAAGAGGCCTTCAGATTTTAAAAGAAATCTTGTTTTCGAACACTCCTCTTACTGCTGTTATGTTATGCCAAAAACTTGATATTGATAAAAGTACTATGTCTAGATTAATTACTTCTTTAATGAATGAAGGGTTTATTAAATACCTAGGCAATTCAAAAGAGATAGTAAAAGCAGACATAATGGATATCATGACTTCCCAAGCCAGTCAAGATGTTTTGATTGAACGCAGTCAAGATTTATTAGAAGATATTTTTAATCTTACAAACGAATGTGTGTATTTAGCAATTAATGATAACAATTCATTATTGTATTTAAATCAAATTGACAATTCTACAAGAGTTATTAAAATGAGAAACAGTATAGGCTCTTACGCACCTTTACATTGTACGGCTTTAGGTAAGGTTATTTTAGCTTACAGTGAGATTGATATTTCGCTTTTAGAATTAAATGAGTATACAAAAAACTCTTTATTAAAAACACGTTATTTACAAAAAGAGCTAAATGTCGTATTGGAAAATAAATATGCTATTGAGAATGAAGAGTTTGAATATGGTTTAAGCTCCTTAGCTGTACCCATTTTTGACTATGAAAATACCTTCTTAGGCGCTGTTGGAATTGCTGGTTTATCTGCTAGATTAAGTGAAGAAACCTTACACAGTGTTGCGTTAAAAATATTAAAACTCTCTTCAAAAAAAATTAGAATCTAAAAAGCAAAAGCTTTTGCTTAAAAACTTTCCCACTCGTCATCTTTACTGTTATTTTCTGCAAACGTTGAAGAGGAAGAGTTATTAATAGCTATTGCTTTATTCGCAGCTTTTTTATCTTGAATTTCAAAAACACTTTTACTGTTTTCTATCATAATATAATCGCTTTTATTTTCATTAATAGGAATCTCTTTTGCTTCTATGCTGTTTTTACCTGTAAATTCTTTTTCATTTGCATTTTTTACAATTACCAAAGCAATGTTTTGAGTACCTAATGCAATATCTTGAGTAATACTAGCAACATTTGCATTTTCTTGTGTTTGTTTGTCTAATAAGTTGATTGAATTTGATATTTGGTGAATACTGTTTTGTTGTGTAGAACTTGCTATTTCTATTTTAGTAATTAAACTTAAGGTATTTTCAATGTTTTCATTTAATCCAGAATACCCTTCAATCATTTTATTAGCGATATCTTTTCCTGTATTTGCTTTTTGTGTTGCATGTTCAACTAAATCTTTGATTTCTTTTGCTGCTTCTGCTGACCTGCTTGCAAGGTTTCTTACTTCTTGGGCAACGACTGCAAAACCTTTTCCTGATTCCCCAGCAGTTGCAGCTTCAACAGCAGCATTGAGTGAAAGAATATTGGTTTGAAAAGCAATTTGATCAATTACACCTATTGCTTCATTAATTGATTCTACTTCTTTATTAATATCATCCATTGCCAGTGTTGTTTGTTTTGCAAAATTTTCACCTTCTTTAACTGAAATATTTAATTTATTGGCATTGGAAGTCATTTGTGATACATCAGAAGTAGTTGAGCTTATAACAGAAGAGATATCTTCAATAGCTGCTGCTGTTTCTTCAAGCGAGGCTGCTGCTTCATTTGAAGATCTGCTTAGGTTTTTTACATTTTTTAATAATTCATTGGAACTGTTTTCTAAACTTAATCCTGTTGTTTTATTTTGACGTAACATTTCACTAATGGTATCGGCTAAAGAATTAAGGCTATCAACCATTGCGCCTTTGGAAGAAGTGATTTTATAGGTAAAATCAAGGTTATGAAATTTTTCTAAGGCTTTTTGTATTTCATTTACATCATCAGCAACATTTGATGACACTGTTTCTAACATATCATTTATACTTGTTTTTAATTCATCCAAACTATCATTCGAAGTACTTACACTTACTTCTTGCAACATTTTCCCCTCTTTTACTAAGGTAACAACTCTTTTTACTTCTTCTATAAGGATTTCATCTTCTTCCATTAAATTTTTTGTTTTTAGAATATTTTTATTAAGAAGTTTTGTCATTTTGCCTAACTCGTCATCTGCTTTCTCTTCTAAAAGTTCAATATGCTTACTTTCTTTATTAATGTATTTAAAGAAATTTAAAAAACCTTCTTGAAAAGAAACAAGGGAGCTTGTAATGCTTCTGTTAATTAATAGTATGAAAGTAATTAAAATTAGAATTAATAAAGCAGAAATGATTAAAGAGAATTGAATCATTTCTTCTATTTTTTGACTTGTTGTATTTTTTATTTCTTTTGCTAGTTTAGATAATAAAGCCTCTGCTTTATGAATTGTTTTTCTCATTGTCCCTTGAACCCCAAGTTTACTTGTAAGACCAATTCTTTGTTGTGCCCCAACTAGAGATAAAAAATCTTCTTTATAGGAACTTAGGTTATTAATTAATTCCTTATTATTAGTAAACGTAGAAGATAAAGCATCAATTTTTTTGATATATTTATCTACATATTTTAGATCAAGGCGTAACATAAAATCTTTTTCTTGTTTTCTTAAATCATAGACTTTAGCTAAGAGTGCATAATCATTTGATTTTTTTGCATAATCTTGTATTTTATGAACACTTGCTCTTAAACTTCCATATAAGGCATCTTTTGGATGAAGACCAATTTCTTCTTGATTTTTAACAAAATCGTAAAAATCATTTTTGTATTCAATTACCAATTTTGTAAAGAGAGTAAGTTTATTATTTTCAATGTTTTGGATTTTTAAATGTTTTTCTAAATACGTGATATCACTAATTAAAACATTAATATTATTCTCGAATTTTTGTTTGTACTTTAAGTCTTTTCGTAAAATAAAGTCTTTTTCATTTCTTCGTAACATTAGCATGTCACTTTGTAGTTTTTCAATCTTACTTTCTATATGACCAAAGTCTTTAGTATCTTGAGTAGAAACATACATTAACGCACTTAATAAACCTAAAGAAACAATGGTTAAGAGTAATAACGAAAACAGTTTTACACGAATTGACATAGTAGAGAACATTCAACATCCTTGAAATATATTTAAATAATTGAAGAAATAATAATCAAAAAGAGTTACAATTTAATTACATCTTTAATTATTATATGTTAATTACAAGTAGATGATGTCAAAGTCTTAGTTTAATCTCTTTTTAATGATAAGGGTACGTTTATATCTTCGTAAGCGTATTGTTTATAATGCGTATTTTTAGCATCTATTGTGTAGCCAGCCATTCTATCTGCTAGTTCATTGCCTTGTGTTCCTGCATGTGCTTTTACATGTTTTAAGATGATTTTATCTTCTATTTCATCATAAAGATTATGCGCAAGTTTAATTATTTCTAAGTTTTTGATTTCTCCTGTTTTTTTTGTCCAGTTTTTACTTTTCCATGAGTAAGCCCATTTTGAAATACAATCAATACTGTATTTTGAATCAGAATAAATACTTATACTTGAAGCTTGTGATTCTTGCGCTAATAATAAAGCTTTATACAAAGCATTTAATTCTGCCGTATTATTAGTCCCCATGCTATGATACTGTCCATATAATAAAATGGGAGCATTGTCATCATAATATAAAGCCAAACCACTTCCTGCTTCCCCTGGGTTATTAGAACAAGCCCCATCACAATAGATTGTTAATTTATTGCCCGAAGTTGTAGGTGCAGTTTGTTCAATTTTTTTAACTTTTGATAATGATTCTTTAAAGGCTTTAATTAAAAAATAGTTTTCTTGTATTTGCTCTTGGGTTTCTTTTGTGAAGTGTCCTTTTAACAAGATTAATAAAGCTGCTTGTTCAAGTGAGATGTATTTATTCAAAAGACTTAAATAATCTTCGTCTTTAAGTGCTAAAATATTTTCTTGTGCAGTATTTAGTTTGGAGTCTTTTTGTATTAATTCTAAAAAAGCGTTATCAATTATCATTGTATTCCTAGTTTTTTATTTGAATTATATCAAATGTATAAAAGAAAAAGGCTTTAAACGAAGTATTTATTTTTTTATTTTATTTTTTTCTAGTAATGCCATAAAATCATTTTTATTTAAAGGTTTTGAATAATAGTACCCTTGATAATAGGTACAATTGTATTTTTGTAGAAAATCTCTTTGTTCTTTGGTTTCAACACCTTCTGCTACTGTTTTCAAATTCAAGCTGTTTGCCATCGCAATAATAGCTTTAATCAGGGCTTTATTTTCTTCCTTTTGCTCTAAGTCATAAATAAATGAACGGTCAATTTTTAATTTACTAATAGGAAATTTTTTCAAATAACTCAAAGATGAATAACCCGTACCAAAGTCATCAATAGACAAATCAATACCCATCATTCTAATTTTATTGAGTTGTTTTAATGTTTTTTTATCATCATTAACCAAAAGACCTTCTGTAATTTCTAGTATTAAACTCTCTGCTTTTAAGTTATTTTCTTCTAATGCTTCTTTTATTAAAACAGAAGTATCTACTAATTGAAATTGTCTGCTTGACATATTAACAGCAACCTTTGGAGCATTTATGAAAAGACTCTCCCATAAAGCAGCTTCCTTGCAGGCTGTTTTTAAAGCCCATTCTCCAATTTCTACAATTAAGCCAATTTCTTCTGCTAAAGAAATAAAGTCATCGGGTGGAATATATCCTTTTACAGAATCTTTCCAACGAATTAAAGCCTCGACACTTGTTATTTCATTAGTATTCATATCAACAATAGCTTGATAATGAATATGAAATTCTTCTTTTTCTAGGGCTTTATGTAAGCCTTCTTCTAATTCTCTTCTTTGTTGAATTTCTAAGTCCATAATATTAGTAAAAAACTGGAAATTATTTCGCCCTTTTTGTTTGGCTTTATACATAGCAGTATCAGCTTTTCTAAGAAGTGTTTCGGTATCTTGTCCATCTTGTGGAAAAAAAGTTACCCCAATACTTGCAGAGATAAAAGCTTCATGCCCTTCTAGATTAAAAGGTTTTGCCAAACTCTCCAAGATTCTTTGCACTACTATTTCAATCTCTTTTGCTTTATTTACATCGGGTAATATAATAGCAAATTCATCTCCCCCTAAACGTGAGGCAGTATCGCTTTCTCTTAAGATATAAAGCAAGCGAGCAGCAACTTCTTTTAAGAGAGAATCTCCTACGCTGTGACCAAAAGTATCGTTTACATATTTAAATCTGTCCAAATCAATAAAAAGCAAGGCGACTTTATTTCCTTCTCTTTTTGCTCTAATCAAGGCCTGTGAAAAACGTTCTAAAAGAAGGTTTCTGTTTGCTAGTTGGGTTAAAAAATCGTAGTTTGCTTGATTTTGAACCAAAGCAGATATTTTTTTTGCTTCTTCATAAGATTTTCTTAGTTTGTTTTCAATAAGGTATCGTTCTTCTATTTCTTTTTGTAAGCTCTTATTGCTTTTTAGAAGTTTTTTAGTACGAGAATCTACGCGCCTTTCCAAAGTAATTTGTAAATTACTTAAGTTTTTATTGTTACGGTATAACGAATATATTATAAACAAACAAAAAAGCAAGGTCATCATATTAATAATAATTGAATTCTTAAACGATGAAAAAGTAAATGCTTTTTCATTTTTCCAAATCAGACGTTTGTCAAACTCTTTTCCAAGTCTAAAGGCATGTACATCATGGGTCATTTTATTTAAGAGTTCTTTTACTTCAAAAATAGTTTCTTTCTTTACGCTTTTTCTATTAACATAAAGGTCTTGATCTATTTTGTTCATATTTGCTTTTAAAGAAGACAAATCAAAGGCTTTATCTACAATTTCTTTATGTAAGCCTCCAATGAATAAACCATCTACTCTCGACCATAAGATATTAAACCATTTATCAAAGTTTTTCCATTTTTCATTTTTTTGGTAGTATACTTCTGTGATTGCTAAATTAATTTGTCGTAATTCATATTCATATTGTGTCATATAAAACAGCATATGATAGGTGGTTTCTTTTTTTGATTGATAAGCAGCTTGTTTGAAAATCATAACAGAAGAGATCAAACTTAATAAAAATACACCCAATAAAATGGCAATAAAAAAAAGAGGTTTTCTATCTCCTTTTTTAGTCATCAATATTTGCTTTTGTCATTTGCCAAATTGCACGAGAGTAATATGTCTTTTGATCCAATTCTCCATTTTCACCCCAAGGGTACATTAACCATAAAGGACCTTTTGATCTTACTGTAAGTTCTTTATTATTTACATGACTTGCAATAATAACATCGTAGTCATAAAAATCTTTTGTAGGAATAGTAACTTTATAATCATTATAAGCACTAGCTACAAAATTTTTACCTTTTAGCTCATATTTATCTAAGATATCACGTAATAAAGGCCCCGTAAAAGAAGTTTCACCCTTTGTCCAAAAGGTTACTTGTTTAATAGTCGTTTGATTAAAGCGCTGTAAGTCTTTTCTTGTTAAAAGGATGATTTTATCTTTGCTTGTTATTGTTAATAATACCTCTTTTTCATTTGCTATTGCGTTAGTCGTTAATAAAAAGAAAGATAAGAATAGTAAAAAGATAGATTTCATTTTTAACCTTTTGATTTTAAATAATAATAACATAAATTAACTTATATTTAATCTGAGTTTAAGTAAAAAAAAACAAGAAATAATAAATAAATAAATTAAAAATAAGCACTTCAAAAAGAGATTTATTTTCTTTGTATACAAGAAAATATATTTATTGGCTATACTTTCAAAATACAATATACTAAGGGTTACAAACAATGGCAGAAAAATTTAAAGTAGAAAAAAATACGAAACTTCTGGACTTTTTATTTTTGAAACTGCACTCTTGGCCTAAGAAAAAAGTAAAACAACGCTTACAAAATGCAAGTGTTAGAGTAAATGATATTATGCAAAATAAACATGATTTTGCTTTAAAAACAGATGATCTTGTAGAAATTGGTGTGATTAATAAATCATCATCATCTTCTTCTTTTAAGAGTCTTGAGATTATCTATCAAGACAAAGATGTTGTTCTTATTAATAAACCTTCTGGCCTTTTAAGTGTTTCAAGCGCAAGTGAAAATAAAGAACATGCTTTAGCAATTTTGCGAAAACAATTAAGTCGTGGGCAGAATAAAATTGCTTTATGGCCAGTACATAGATTAGATAGGGATACTTCAGGGCTTCTTTTATTTGCAACTTCAAAAGAAAAAAGAGAACTTATAATGGATAAGTGGCCTTTAAGTACCAAAACCTATTTAACAATAGTACATGGTATTTTAAAAGTAAAAAAATCTACAATTAATGAGCCTTTACGTTTGGATGAAAAAATTTACAAAATGCATGTAGGAGAACACAAAGATGCAAAAGAAGCCATTACTCATTATGAAGTGATTCAAGAAAAAAATAAAAGATCTTTATTAAAAGTGAATCTAGAAACAGGAAGGCAACACCAAATACGAGCACATATGGCATATATGGGGCACAGTGTTATTGGAGATGAGCGTTATGGAAAAAATGGGCCAAGAATGGCCTTGCATGCGAGTGCACTTACTTTTTACCACCCAAAAGATGATAAAAAAATAAGCTTCAAACAAGATGCACCTAAAGATTTTTACGATTTATTATTCTAAGATATAAAATAAAACCCTTAGGTTTTTATTTTATAAGATATTAAGTTGATGCGCTAATTCATCTGCAATTCGTTTATAGTTTCTCACAGACAGAAGTCTTTCTTGCCCTTGTACTCCAACGTTGGATACGTCATCTTTGGATAAGGA
>CAJXWI010000057.1 GCA_913062735.1 uncultured Arcobacter sp. | reverse complement strand
TATTTATTAGCTAAAGCGATTGAGCGAGGAAGATCATTAAAATCAGCTCCAGGAATTAAAAAAGCTTTAACTCCCCTATCCAGTGCTCTTTGTATTACATCATCTACATCTTCAATATATTTAAGATTGTCTAAATGACAATGAGTATCTATTATTATGATAAAAACCTTTTTTCTAAGAGTGTTAATAAACCATTAATTTCTCCTAATTGATCTTTTTCAATCCAAGAATCAATTCCAAAATTTTTAAAAGCATCATAATCACTCTCATCTTCTACAATTGCAACAGAAACAAACTTTTCCTTGCATGCAGCTACTTTATTTTCTTCAAAATCAAAAATAGTATTAATATCTAATATTGCAATATCTGCATTTCCTGAACTTCCACTTGGGAAATATTCAACGCTGTGTTTTGCTTCAATTACTTGGTCATCTACATCACAAAATGTTACTATATTCATATGATCTCCTAATTTTAGTTATTTTATTTTAGCACAAGATATATAAATCTACAAGATGTATCTTGAGATATCCTCATTTTCTACTATTTCGTTCAGTTTTTCCTCAACCAAAGCTTTTGTTATTGAAATACTCTCTCCTGCTTTTTCATTGGCATCAAAAGAAATATCTTCTAAAACTTTTTCAATAACAGTATGTAATCTTCTTGCGCCAATGTCTTCTGTTTTTTCATTTGCTTTCAAAGAAAAAGATGCAAAAGCTCTAATTGCTTCATCTTCAAACTCTAAATTTACTTTCTCAACACTTAATAAAGCCTGATATTGAGAAAGAAGAGAATTTTTTGTATTTTTCAATATTTTATATAAAGCTTCTTCATTTAAGGCTTCTAATTCTACTCTTAAAGGAAATCGTCCTTGAAGTTCTGGTAATAAATCACTGGGTTTAGAAACATGAAATGCACCTGCTGCTATAAACAAGATGTGATCAGTAGAAATAGTTCCAAATTTAGTTTGAACATCACTTCCTTCTACAATAGGCAATAAATCTCGTTGAACACCTTCTTTTGAGGGATCTTGATTTTGTGAACTTTTAGAGGTGGCAATTTTATCTATTTCGTCTAAAAAGATAATTCCACCATTAGCAGCTCGTTTTAGGGCTTCTGCTTTAATTGAATCCTGATCCAAAAGTTTTTCACTTGCAGAGCTTTTCAAAACAATTTTTGCATCTTTGATTTTTATTTCTTTTTTTATTTTATCTTTATTCATTCCACCTAAGAGTTTATTAATACCCTCTTGCATAGAACTCATATCAATAGGTAGATTAGAATCAATTACTTCAATATGACTTTTCTTAGGCAATTCGATTTCAATTATCTTATCATCCAATGCCCCAGACAATAGTTTTTCTTCCATTTTATTATAGGCTTTAATAAAAGATTCTTTAGTAGCTTCACTTGCGCCTTCTGGTAAAGGAGGAATAAGTTTTTCTATAATTATTTTATTAACTTCCTGCTCAATATTTTCTTTAATCTTTTCTTCATATTCTTTGCTTACTAACGTATGAGAGGCATATACTAAATCTCGTATCATAGATTCAACATCACGCCCAACAAAACCAACTTCTGTATATTTACTTGCTTCTACTTTTACAAAAGGCAAAGACATCATTTTTGCCATTCTTCTAGCAATTTCTGTTTTTCCTACTCCTGTACTTCCTATCATCAAAATATTCTTAGGCATAATGTTTTCTTGCAGTTCAGGACTTAGTTGCATTCGTCTGTAACGATTTCTTAAGGCCAAAGCAATTGTTTTTTTAGCATCATTTTGGCCAATAATATAGTCATCTAAATACGCTACTATTTCTTTAGGTGTTAAATTCATTTAGTCCTCTATTTTTAGTATTTTAATATTTTGATTGGTATAAATACATAATTCACCCGCAATCATTAATGACTCACGCACCAATTCTTCCGGTTTCATTGTTGAGTGTTTTTCTAAAGCCCTTGCAGCAGAAATTGCAAAATTTCCACCAGAACCAATGGAACAAATTTTTCCATCTTCTGGTTCTACAACATCTCCTGTTCCACTTAAAATAAAAATATGTTTTTTATTTAAAACAATCATCATTGCTTCTAAACGCCGCAATAATTTATCTTTTCGCCACTCTTTAGAAAAAGCAATCACTGCTTTTAATAAATCGCCCTTACTTTGTTCTAAATGAATTTCAAACATATCAAATAAATTGAAGGCATCTGCTGTACTTCCAGCAAAACCAGCTAAAATTTGATTTTTATATAAGGTTCTGATTTTTGTAGCATTTCCTTTTAAAATTGCATTTCCAAAGGTTACTTGTCCATCTCCACCTATAACTGCTTCTCCTTGACCTTTATAAGCAAGTATCGTAGTCGCATCAAACATTTATACAGCTGCTATAACATCAATTTTAGCAAGTCCATGAATTCCATGTCCTAGTTTGCAATCAACTTCAAAAATACCTGTGCTTTTAATTTTAGATTTTAATGTAATTTGTTTTTTATCAATAGTAATAGAAGCTTGTGTTTTTAAGATTTCTGCTATTTCTTTATTTGTAACAGAACCAATTAAATGTCCATTTGCACCAACTTTGTGAGAAATAGTAAAGTTTTGAGAAGAAAGTTTTGTTGCAATTTCATTAGCAAGTGCTATTTCTTTTGCTTCAAGTGCTTCTGCAATTTTCTTTTCTTCTTCATATTTTGCAAGTACATCTGGTGTTGCCATTAATGCAAAACCTTTTCCTACTAAAAAGTTTTTTCCATATCCATCTTTAACGTCTTTTACTTCTCCAGCTTTACCTGTACCTTGAACATCTTTAATTAATAATACTTTCATAATTTATCTCCATGTGTTAAGCATTAAACCAAAAGTTTTAAAATGCTTTTTATAAACGACATTTTACACTAAAAAATTTAATTCATTATAAAAAGATAAAAAGAAGTGAGATTTTGTTTAAAAAGGAAGGGATTGTAAGTACATTATTCTAAAAAAAGCTTATTTTAGAATAATGTCTACATATAAACTAGATTAACTAGCTATATCATAAGAGTTTTGTTGAACTTTTTCCCTTATTAGTCTTTTTTTAACATAATTATTTAAACCAATATGATTTGAATAACCAAGCAGTTTTGCAATTTTTCGTACAGACAGTCCAACAGATAATAACTCTTCAATTTTATCTCTTTGTTTATCAAACTTTGATTTTTGAATAGTACCTTTTGGTTTACCTAAAGATACTCCTTCTTGTTTTTTTAAGGTCAAAGCTTCTTTTGTTCTTAAACTCATTAAGTCTTTTTCTAAAGTAATTGTCATAGAAATGACACCCAAAATCATTTGAGTTAACATGTCCGAATCTGCTAATAAATCCAGATTTTGTTTGATTACAATTATTCTAATTTCACTTTCTAAAAAGAATTTAACAATCTCTAAAATTCTTTCTATTGTTCGACCAAAAACATTTAAATCATAAACAATAATTGTTGAACCTTTTTTACATGTTTCTAAAAGTTGAAGTAAGTTTTTTTCATCTTTTGTTGAGTTGATTTGAATTTCAACTTGACTTGATATTTTAAAATTATGTAAGTCAACATAATCTTCAATACCCGTTCGCTGTGCTTGAGTATATTGCTCATTATTTTCAATACACCTAACAAATGAAATAATTTTAGACATGGTTAAACCTTTAACAAAAATTTTACTTTTAATATATATATTATCTTTTTTGTATAATATATTATATTAATTGCAATACAAAATGTTAACCTATATTATTTTAAACTAAGCTTAAGTAATGTAGATTAATTGGCTTTTTTTGCAGGTTGTTCTTACTTTATGTAGTACGCATATATATAGATTTAAGTTTTTATGTTTTATTTTTTTTATCTTGTATGCAATGCTTAGAAAAGCTGTTTGAATATAAAGTGAAAATTAGATAAAATCCTTTAAATAAAAAAAGGCTATTTAATTGAAATTAATTGTTGCAATAACAGGAGCAAGTGGTGCTAATTTAGCGCTTAAATTTATAGAACATCTTCCTTTAGATATAGAAATATTTGCAGTGCTTTCTAAAAGTGCAAAGCTTGCATTAAAACATGAAAATAATATTTCGTATAAAGAAGTTTTAAAAAGAAAAAACATAAAAATCTTTAAGGATAAAGATATAGCTGCACCTATTGCATCTGGATCTTTTAAAGTTGATAAAATGATTATTTTGCCATGTTCAATGAATACACTTGCAAAATGTGCTTGTGGTATTAGTGACAGTTTAATAACAAGAGCATTTACTGTTTCTTTGAAAGAAAAACGAGAAATTATTCTAGCGCCTAGAGAATTACCCTTATCTACTATTGTCTTAGAAAACATGTTAAAATTATCAAAACTTGGAATAACAATAGCACCGCCTATGCTTGCTTATTATTCAAAACAAGATAGCCTTGAAGCAATGGAAGATTTTATTATTGGAAAATGGTTTGATTTATTAAAAATTGAACACAATTTATTTACAAGATGGAGAAGCGATGTATAGTAACTTTAAAGAAGTAGCCTCATATAAAAAAGCAATTTACAGTGGAACTTTTGATCCTATTACGAATGGCCATATGGATATTATAAAAAGAGCTGCAAAAATTTTTGATGAAGTAGTAATCTCAGTCGCAAAAAGTGAGAGAAAAAACCCAATGTTCTCTCATGAAGAAAGAGTTAAATTTGCGCAAGTAGCAACGCAGGACATTCCAGGGGTTCAAGTAGTTGGTTTTGATACTTTATTGGTTGATTTAGCCGTAAAACTTGAAATTGGTATTATTATTAGAGGCTTACGTGCCGTTTCAGATTTTGAATTTGAATTACAAATGGGATATGCCAATTCTTCTATTAATAAAGACTTAGAAACACTCTATTTAATGCCAACCCTAGAAAATGCTTTTGTTTCATCCACAATAGTTAGAGAGCTTATTCGTTTTAAAGGAAAGTTTTGTCATTTAGTACCTAAAGAGGTAAAAGAATGTATGTAGTCATTGAAGGTATTGATACAGCAGGGAAATCAACACAATTAGATATTTTAAATCAAAATCATCCAAAGGCTGTTTTTACTAAAGAACCAGGAGGTACTACATTAGGGCTAACGCTTCGAGAATTAGCCCTAAGTGGAAAAGCAAGCTCGCCTATTGCAGAAATGTTTTTATTTTTAGCAGACAGAGCTGAGCACATAGAAGTTGTAATTAAAAAAAATTTAAATAAAACTATTATTTCTGATAGATCCGTTATTTCAGGAATTGCTTATGCATCTCAACTTCCTTTACAAGAAGTAATTGATTTAAATTTAATTGCAACATCTAATATCCTGCCATCTCATGTTATTTTATTAGAATTAAGTAAAGAAGAATTAATACACAGATTAAGCCAAAAGAAAAACGATGCGATTGAATTAAGAGGTATTGAATACCTTTTAAATATACAAGAAAGAATGAAAGAAACAGTGAAAATATTAAAACTAAATCATGTTTTTATAGATGCGAAATTGAGCATAAAAGAAATTGAGTTAAAAATAGAGGAATTTATAAATGAGTAAAGCTAAAATCATCCAAAGTCTTAGAGGAATGAAAGATATACTAAAAGAAGAAAGTGCAGATTTTACGTATTTTTCTAAACATGCAGCTAGAATTGCAGCAAACTATGGATTCTCTTATATGGAAACGCCTATATTAGAAGAGACTGCTTTATTTAAACGCTCTGTTGGTGAGAGTTCGGATATAGTTAATAAAGAAATGTATCAGTTTATTGATAAAGGCGAAAACGATGTTTGTTTAAGACCTGAGGGAACAGCTGGAGTTGTAAGATCTTTTGTTCAAAATAAATGTGATCGTGCTGGAGGAACATACAGATGGTTTTATAATGGGCCTATGTTTAGATATGAAAGACCACAAAAAGGAAGATTAAGACAGTTTCACCAATTTGGATGTGAAGTATTTGGAATAAGCAGTGTTTATGAAGATGCTAATATTATCATGCTTATTAAAGACATCTTAGACTTTTTTGGAATTGGCTTTACTTTACATTTAAATTCTTTAGGGGATGAAAACTGTATGCCACAATATAAAGAAAAGCTGGTAAATCATTTTACACCTTTTAAAGAAGAATTATGTGAAGACTGTAAAAAAAGAATGTTTATAAATCCTATGAGAGTATTGGATTGTAAAAATGAAAAATGCCAAGAATTAATTGTGGATGCCCCAAAAATCACTTATAATTTATGTGAAAAATGTGATACAGATTTTAATAAATTAAAAGAAGTTCTTGATTTTAATGAAATTTCTTATGTAATTGATACAAACTTAGTTAGAGGCTTGGATTATTACTCTCAAACAGCATTTGAGTTTAAATCTGATGAAATAGGAGCTCAAAGTACTATTGCAGCGGGTGGAAGATATGATAAACTTGTAGAATACTTAGGGGGAAGAGCAACGCCTGGAATTGGTTTTGCTATGGGAATTGAGAGACTATTAGAATTAATCAAAAAAGATGAAAAGCAAGAAGAATTACTTTATTTAGGAGCCATGTGTGAAGAAGCTCAGAATATTCTTACTAAACTTGCTTCTAAAAAAAGAAAAACGCAAGTAACACATTTAGAATATGCAGTTAAAAACTATAATAAACATTTTAAACTCGCACAAAAACAAGGTGCTAGCATTATTGCATTAATGGGTGAAGATGAATTAAAAAACAATACTATTTATATAAAAGATATGAATAAAGGTATTGAGAAAAGCATTCCTTTAGAGGAATTTTAAATTTGAACAACTATGGTATTGATATTTGGGGAGATGATAATTTTATCATACAAAAAGATAAGGTATGTATTAATTATAAAAATAAACCTTCTTTATACTCCCTTGTTAAAGAAATTAGAAATCAAGATTTTAAAGGTCCCTTATTATTTCGTTTTCCACATTTAATTGAAAAACAAATAAGTACACTCTTTTCTTTATTTGATAATGCCATCAAAGAGTATGATTATAAAGGCAGTTTTAATGCTGTTTTTCCTCTAAAAGTAAACCAATTACCCAACTTTTTACACCCTTTAATAGAAGCTGGAAAGAATTATGCTTACGGGTTAGAGGCAGGAAGTAAAGCAGAATTATTTTTAGCTATGACTTATAATAAAATTGGTGCGCCTATTACAATTAATGGGTTTAAAGACAAAGAAATGATTCATATTGCATTTATTGCAAAAAAAATGGGCCATAATGTTACGATAACAATTGAAGGATTAAATGAGCTAGAAACAATTTTAGAAGTAAAAAAAGAATCTAAACTTGAACTTCCTAATATTGGTTTACGCTTAAGACTTTTTAATGCAGGGAGTGGAGCTTGGGCAAAATCAGGTGGAATTGACTCTAAATTTGGCTTAAGTTCAACAGAAATACTTGAGACCTTTGATATGCTAAAAAAACACAATATTATTGATGCTTTAACTATGATTCATTTTCATATTGGCTCTGCTTTAAACTCTATACAGCCTCTAAAAAAAGCCTTAAAAGAATCAGGCCATATTTATGCAGCACTTAAAAAATTAGGCGCTAAAAATTTAAAAGCAATTAATATTGGTGGAGGTTTAAATGTCGAATATTCAGCATATAAAAGAACTACGCAATATAACTTACAAGAATTTGCAAATGATGTTGTATTTACTTTAAAAAATATTGCCAAACAAAAAGGTGTAGAAGAACCTGACATTTTTACAGAATCAGGACGCTTTATAGCAGCATCATCTTGTGTTCTAATTACTCCTGTATTAGAGCTGTTTTCAGCAGAATACGATAAAAAGAATTTACGATTAAAAAAGATGAACCCTCCTTTAATTGAAGAACTTATAGAACTTTATGAAGATATGAATAAAAAAACGGCACTGGAATTTATGCATGACAGTATTGACCATTTAGAATCCTTACTTAAACTCTTTGATTTAGGATACATAGATTTAGAAGACAGGTCAAATGCAGAGGTTTTAACACAAATAGTTATAAAAAAAGCTATTTCTTTTTTAGAAATAAATGACTATGACGAACTAAAAAGAATTGACAGTAAAATACAAGAAAAATATTTACTGAATTTTTCGATTTTTCAATCTTTACCAGATTTTTGGGGTATCAATCAAGAGTTTCCAATTATGCCACTAACACATTTAGATAAAAAGCCTACACGCTCTGCTTCTTTATGGGATATAACCTGTGATTCCGATGGTGAAATTCCTTTTGATTCGAACAAAGCTTTATATTTACATAATGTAGATCTCTCAAAAGAAGAATATTTTTTAGCTTTTTTTAATGTAGGTGCATATCAAGATATTCTAGGAATGCGTCATAACTTATTTTCTCATCCAACAGAAATTAATGTTGTATTTAAAGAGGATAAAGTAAAATGTGAAAAGATTCTTGAATCTCAAAAAATAATTGATATCTTAGAAGATATAGATTATGATACAATTAAGATAAAAAATATTTTAAAAAACCAACTCGATGATACGCATTACAATATTTTAGAAAAATATTTAAATGAAAACTCTTATTTAAAAACAACGGGAAGTTAATATGACTAAAAAAATGAGTTCAGATAATAGCAATGATAAAATCAACCTTGAAACAAAAGTTAATGATATGAAAGATAATACATCAGAAAAAGTTGAGCAAAAAAAATCTAAAGACAATGAAGCGATTGGTTTATGGGCACAAATTAAAGAAGATTTTAATGTTCCAAAAGTAAATGATCCTGCATTAAATTCTACGCTTGAATTAATCTTTAACTATCCAGGTGTTTGGGCAATTATAAATCACAGAATTGCCCACCGTTTATATAAGAATAACTTTAAAATTACAGGTCGTATTATTATGGGAATTACTCAGTTTCTTTGTAATATGGACATTCACCCAGCAGCTGTTATTGGAAGACGTGTATTTATTGACCATGGAATTGGTGTAGTAATTGGGGAAACTGCCATTATTGAAAATGATGTACTTATTTATCAAGGTGTAACATTAGGAGGAGTTTCTTTAAGTAAAGGAAAACGTCACCCTACTGTAAAAGCAAATACAGTTATAGGATCAGGAGCTAAAATACTTGGAAATATTACTATGGGTACAAATTCTAGAATTGGAGCAAACTCAGTTGTAATCTGCGATGTTCCTGATGATTCAACTGCTGTTGGAGTTCCTGCTAAAATAATTAATCGAGGTTGCTGCAATAAATCAAAACTTAATCATGCAGATTTGCCTGATATTAATAAAGAGATGTTTGAATATTTACTAAAAAGAGTAGCTCTTTTAGAACATGCTCTTAAAAAACACGATCAAATAGATTTATCTTCCCAAGATCATGACTTAGAATCTATTTATGAAGAATTCATAACGGCCATGAACTCTATTAAAAAATGATCCCAGAACTCCTTATTTTTGGTCTTATTACAGGACTTGTATCCGGTTTTTTTGGTGTAGGAGGGGGAATGGTTCTTGTTCCTATGCTATTATTCTCAGGTTATGTAATGAAAGAAGCTGTTGCAATATCTATTCTTCAAATGGTCTTTTCATCCACCTATGGATCTTTTTTAAATGTAAAAAAACAATTGGATATTGTTTATGATGGAATAATGTTAGGAATAGGTGGTTTTATAGGCGGTTTTTTATCTTATTTTATTACCTCTAACATTTCAAATCTTAGTTTAAAATATCTCTTTGTTGCTGTCTTAGTGGCTTCAATTTTGAAAATATTACAAAC